>DATGJN010000092.1 GCA_035295165.1 bacterium | reverse complement strand
GGTGGCGGCGGAACTCGTGGTAGAACGGCTGCGGCCCCTCACCCTGCCGCGACGCCTCCGCCTCGAGACGCGCGACCGCGGCACGCTCGGCCTCATCGTCCACGGCGCGGTCGGGATTGTAGGCGATCTCGCGCGTCCCGGCCGCCGTCTCGCCGATCAACAGGCGCGCGACGAACGGCTCGACCGCAAGCGCGTGCAACACGGTCCGGTCGCGCGGATCGCGACGCAGCACCGCGACGGCCGAGAGCGGCACCCCCTGCGTCGGGTCTGCGACGACGCGCCCGGCGAGTGGAGCCTCGGCCGGATCCCGGATCACGCGTGCGCCGTCGAACGCCAGCAGCCGTGCCAGCCGCAGGCGGAGACGGTCGCGGGAGGCGACGTCTCCGGGATCCCCCGGCCCGCCGACCCCGGGGTCCGGGTCGAGGGCGTCGGGCGACGCCGCGTCGGCGAGGGCGTCGAGTTCACCCGCGCGCGCCTCGAGCCACTCCGGCGTCACGTCAGGGACGTTCTCGAAGCGCGCCCGCCGGATCCCCCGCGCGAGCGCGGGTACTCCGGCGACAACCGCCGTTCGCGCGTACGCGGCCTTCTCCGCCGGGTAGGCGTACGCCTCGATCGGTTTGCCGAGATCAAGCGCGGCAACGGGAGCGGTGATCGCCGCGTGGCGGAGATCGAAGCCGCGCACCTGTCCCGGAACGCCCCGGTGACCCTCGAGCCACGCAAACACCCGGTACCCCCGCACCGCGCGGCCGTGCGGCGGACGCACCTCGAACGGGACGAGCCGCCCCCCGTCGCGCGTCGCAACGGCGTATCGCACGTACACCCAGTCGTCGGCGCACACGCGGGCGTCTGGGCGCCGCGCCAGGAACCCGTAGGCGAGCGTGGACTTCCCGATGCCGGCCGGTCCAAGATAGAGCATGCCGCGGCCCCCGTGTTCCACGCAGGCGCCCCGGACAAGATAGATCCCCCAGTCCTCGGCCAGCACGCGGCCGACGGCGCCCAGCACCGCGGCCCGCAGTTCCTCGTAGTACGACGTATTGAACAGCAGGATCGTGTCGGTGCGGCGGCTGTAGTAGACGGCCTCCTGCTGATCTGCGACCCCGCCGAGCGCGTACACGGTGACCCTCGGCGTCTGCGGCGGCGCAAGGTTCGCCGCCCCGCGCCACTCCTGCGGGCTGTAGCAGTTCGCGGCCCAGAACTCGGAGAGGTGAGGTGAGTTGGTGATCACGCGCACCCGGACGCCGTGGATGACCGCATCGCGGACCCAGATCGGCTCGGCGTCGGCGCGGCGGACGATGTGCTCGACCGCGGCGGCGACGAGTTCGTTTCGACGCCCGTCGATCCGGTCGATCGCATTGTCGCGCACGGGGGTGCGGCGTCGAGCGCGGGTGATGACGTTGCCCGTCCCGATCGGCGTCCCGGGCCATTCCGACGCCTTGGGATTGGGCGCGGTGGGAAACGTGAACAACTCCACCACGAGCCTCCTGACTGTGCGTCGCGCGGATGACACGGGAGGTGCGACCGGCAACCGCCGCCGTCGCCTCCATCTGTGTTCGGACCGGCGCCGCGTGACCCCTCCTGCCGCATCCCCCGAGGCCCGGGACCGTGGCCCGGTGGGCGTTGCGAGCCGTCGCATCCCTGAGGTTACGCTTCCGTGACACCATCGTGACGGTGGGCTAACAGCGCGAGGCCAAGCTGGGACAGGAGCCGCGTGAAGGGGTCCCACGACGGGCGGAGAACACTAGCGCGGCCTGGAGGTCGACGTTGATCGAGACGCATGCAAAGGACCGGACCGGCATAATGTCCACCAAGCCCGAACGGCAGGTCGGCGGCCGTATTCTCGTGGTCGACGACGAACCACACATCGTGGAGCTCGTTCGGTACAATCTCGTTCACGAGGGCTACGACGTCATCGTCGCCTACGACGGGCACGAGGCGATCGAGAAGGCCAGGACGGCGGCCCCGGATCTCGTGGTGCTGGACCTGATGCTCCCCTACGTGGACGGGCTCGAGGTGTGCCGGGCCCTGCGGCGCGACTCGTCGGTGCCGATTCTGATGCTGACCGCAAAAGACACGGAGCAGGACCGCGTCCTCGGGCTCGAACTGGGCGCCGACGACTACGTGGCCAAGCCGTTCAGCCCGCGGGAGCTGGTCGCCCGAGTCCGCGCCATCCTTCGCCGGACGAGCCGGGATGCAGCGCCCTCCGAGGCAACGGTGGCGGTGGGCGGGCTGGCGCTCGATCCCACGACACACGAGGTGCGGCTGCGCGATCGTCTCGTCGACCTGACCGCGAAGGAGTTTGATCTCCTGCGCCTCCTGATGAGCCACCCGAACCAGGTGTTCACGCGCGACTTTCTGCTGGAGCACATCTGGGGGTACGAGTACTTCGGCAGCACCCGGACTGTGGACATGCACATCAGCCGACTGCGCGAAAAAATCGAGGACGATCCGATCGCCCCCACCTACATCATGACCGTGCGGGGCGTCGGCTACAAAGTCAAAAAAGACGCGGGATGAGATCGAGCCTCCGCTGGAAGCTCACCGGCAGCTACCTGCTGGTCGTGCTCTTTTCGCTCGCCGTCGCCGCGGCGGTGCTGATCCCGCTGATCACGCGGTTCTACCTGATGTCCTACCAGCGTGACGTGCTCAATCAGGCACGCATGGTCGCCCGGATGCTCGAGGTGCCACAGGCCCAGCGGACGAGCCTGTCGCGGCTCGACCGGATCGCCGCGGGGTTTGCGTGGCGTGACGGGGTGTACATCGGGGTCCGCGATGCCGCGGGCCATCCCCTGCCGACGAGCCAGTGGGATACCTCCTCGTCCGGCCCGGTGGAGCCGGAGGTCGCGGCCGCCGCGCACGGACAGCCGACGGCTTCGGTCCGGTACGATCCACCGCGCAAAGAAGCGCGCGTCTTCGCCGCCGCGCCGATCGTAAACAACGGCCTCGTCCGGGGGGTCGTACAGGTCAGCGTACCCCGCATCTGGGTGGACCGGGCCCTACAGCCCGCGTGGTTCGCGCTCGGCGTCGCGCTCGTGATCGGGACCATGGGCGCGTGGGTCCTCGGGGTGTGGCGCGCGCGCGCTCTCTCGTGGCCGGTGCTCGAGCTCGCGCGGGCCGCCCAAGGGATCTCCGCCGGCGACCTCACGAGACGCGTAGACGTGGGCGGTGGGGACGAGATCGCCCAACTCGCGGGCTCGTTCAACACGATGGCCTGGGAGCTGCGGCAGAAGCTCACCGCGATCAGCGAGGAACGCGGCAAGATTGAGGCGATCATCTCGAGTATGAACGACGCGGTCGTCGCCGTGGACGCTCAAGGTACCGTGCTGCTCGTGAACCAGGCCGCGGGCGACCTCTTGGGGCTCGGCCCGTCGGCCCGGGGCCGGTCGCTGCGGACCATGCTCGGGGAACACCCGTTGTGCCGATGTATCGACGCGACGGCCGCGTACGCGGGCGAGATCGAAGAGGAAGTAAGCCTCGGCCCCCCCGACGAGCGGCTGCTCGAGGTCCACGCCACGACGCTGCGACCAACGGAGGGCATCGCCTCCGGGGTGGTCGCGGTGGTCCGCGACGTCACGGTCCTGCGCCAGGCCGAGCGGCTGCGCCGGGAGTTGACCGCCAATGTGTCGCACGAGCTGCGGACGCCGCTGACCTCGATCAAGGGGTTTGCGGAGACGCTGCTCGGAGGCGCGATGGCCGACGAAGACACGTGTCGACGGTTCCTGACGATCATCGACAACGAAGCCTCGCGTCTGATGAAGCTCGTGGACGATCTGATGGATCTGTCGCGTCTCGAGTCGCGCGCGGTCGCGATGGAGCCAGCGCCCGTACGCCTCGACCACCTCGTCGGCGAGGCGATCGGCAGGATGCGGCCGCAGGCAGACCGCCACCACGTCACGCTCCGCCCCGCCGCGCTCGCCCCCGAGGTGGTGATGGCGGACCGTGATCGCATCTTACAGGTGTTGACGAACCTGCTCGACAACGCCATCAAGTTCACGCCGGAGGGCGGTGCGGTCGAGGTGTCCATCCACCCGGACAACGGCGGCGCCGCATTCACGATCGCGGATTCCGGCCGGGGCATCCCCGAGGAGCACCTGCCGCGGATCTTCGAGCGATTCTACCGCGTGGAGCGCTCCCGCAGCCGCGAGGAAGGCGGCACCGGCCTCGGGCTCGCGATCGCAAAGCATATCGTGGACGCCCACGGCGGGCGCATCACGGCCCAGAGCCGGCCCGGCGGTGGCAGCGTGTTCACCGTTGTGCTGCCCGGGGCGGCGCCGCGCCCGTCGTAACCGGGTCCGTCATCGCGCCGACGGTGCTCCCGGCGATCCCGACCAGGACGAGAGCGGTGCCGGTCCAGAACCACCCGCTCAGCCGGTCGCCGAACAGCGCCGCGGACGCGGCCACGCCGACGAGCGGCTGAAGGTACTGCAGGGCTGCCGCGACCCTCGCCGGCAGCCGATGCAGCGCGCCGAACCAGACCCACAGCCCGAACACGGTGACGAGCACCGCCAGGTAGAAGACGACCGCGATCCCCTGTGCGGTCGGATGCGCCGGCGCATGGCGCAACTCCCAGGCGGAGATCGGCACCAGCCCGCAGGCGCCCGCGAGCGACGTCAGCGCGGCCACGGTCAGCACGGAGTACGCCCGCACGAGCGGCACGCTAAGCACGTAGTACAGGGCGATCGCGATCGCGGAGGCCACCATCAAGCCGTCCCCGCGGGCGCTCCCGGTTCCCGCGACCGCGGCGAGCCGGCGGGGATCGCCGGTCGCCACCAGCGCCACCCCGCCAAACGCAAGCGCGAGCCCCAACGCCTGCCGGAACCGGACCGGCTGACGGAGGCGCGCCGCGGCAAGGACGACTACCAGCACGGGGATCAGCGCCGAGATGACGGTCGCGACGGACGCGGATGTCCCCTGGATCCCGAGCGTCTGCAAGACCTGCCCGCCCACGATGCCGAGCACGCCGAGGCCTGCGGCGCCCGCGAGCGCGCGCGGTGGCGGAAGCGGCCGTCCTCGCAGGAGCAGCACGAAACATGGCGCGGCGACCGCGTACCGGAGCGCGGTCAACGTGAGCGGCGGAAAGTCTCGAAGTCCGAGCTTGGTGAGAGGCACGCTGCCGCCCCAGATCACGGCGAGCAGCACGAGCACGCCGATGGATCGCGGCCCGGTGCGCGGACCCTCAGAGTTCGCCGAGGTAACTTTTGCGGACGAGATCGTTCTCCCGCAGCCTGTCGGCGCGGTCGGCCAGCACCACGCGGCCGGTCTCGAGGACGTAGCCGCGCTTCGCGACCTGCAGGGCCATGAGCGCGTTTTGCTCGACGAGGAGGATCGTCACGCCCTGGGCGTTGATCTCCTGAATTGTCTGGAAAATCAACTCGACGAGCACCGGCGCGAGCCCCATGGACGGTTCGTCCAGGAGCATGATCTTGGGTTTCGCCATCAAGCCCCGCCCGATCGCCACCATCTGCTGCTCGCCCCCGGACAGCGTGCCGGCCAACTGGCCGAGCCGCTCCTTGAGCCGCGGGAACAGCGTGTACACGCGGGCAAGATCGTCCTCGATTCCCCGGGCGTCGGAGCGGGTGAACGCGCCCATCCTGAGATTGTCGAGCACGGTCATGCGCGGGAAGATCCGGCGCCCCTCCGGCACCAGGCAGATCCCCCGCCGCGTGATCTCGTGCGGCGGGAGCCCGTGAATCGCGGTCCCGTCGAGCCGCACCGCGCCCGGCCGCGGCTGCAGGAACCCCGCGATCGTTTTCAGCGTCGTGCTCTTCCCGGCGCCGTTCGCACCGATCAGCGTCACGATCTCGCCCGTTTCCACGGTGACCGAGACCCCGTGGAGGGCGTGGATGTGCCCGTAGTACGCGTGGATGTCGTCGGCGACGAGCGTGGGCATCTACGAAATCGCCGCCTTCCCAAGGTACGCCTCAATCACGCGCGCGTCGCGCCGAATCTCGTCCGGACTCCCCTCCGCGATCTTCTCCCCGTGGTCGAGCACGGTGACGCGATCGGCGACCCCCATCACGACGCGCATCTGGTGCTCGATCAGCAACACGCTCACCTGCAGCTCCCCGCGGAGCCGGCGGATGAACTCCATGAGCCGCCGCGCCTCTTCGGGGTTCATGCCGGCGGCCGGCTCGTCGAGTAGGATGAGCCGCGGGCGCAGCGCCAGCGCGCGCGCGATCTCCAACCGCCGCTGATCGCCGTACGGCAGATTCTTTGCCAGCTCCTGGTCCCGTCGCCCCAGCCCGACGAACGCGAGCAAGCGGTGGGCGGCGTCGTGGGCCGCGCGCTCCTCCCGGGCGATCCCCGCGGTGCCGACGACGATGCGGAGCGGATCCGCGGTGAGACGGCTGTGCATCCCGATCAGCACGTTCTCCAGTGCGGTCATGTTGGCGAAGATCCGGATGTTCTGGAACGTCCGGGCGATGCCGAGGCGCGCGATCTCATGCGGCTTCCGCCTCGTGATGTCGTGCCCGGCGAACGTGATCGCCCCCGCGGTTGGATGGTACAATCCGGCAACGACGTTGAAGAACGTCGTCTTGCCGGCACCGTTCGGCCCGATCAGGCTGACGATGCTGTGCTCGGGTACCGTGAAGTCCACGCGGTTGACCGCCACGAGGCCGCCGAACGCCTTGGTCACCCCCCGCGCTTCGAGCAGGAGTCCGCCTGGCGCGGTCCCCGCGTCGGGCGCCGCGACGATCTCGAGAATGCGATCCGGTTCTGTCATGAATCCTCATCCGGCGGGACCGCCACGGGCGCCCCCTCGATCTCGACGGTCGCCAACGCCTCGTGCGGATGCTCCTTCAAGATGGCGGTGATGCGGCGGGCCGGGAACAGCCCCTCGGGGCGCAAGAGCATGAGGAGGATGAGCCCGAGCCCATACAGGAGGAACTTGAGGTTCACGAAGTCGAGCTGCGTCAGCAGCGGCATCCGCCACGCTTGGCCGAGCGCGTGCGACCATTGGGTCAGGTCGGTCAGGAACAGTGTTTGGAACTCGTAGAGAATGGCGGCACCGGCGATCACGCCGAAGACGTTCCCCATTCCGCCGAGCACGACCATCGCCAGCACCGTGAACGACACCGTGAAGTTGAATTGTTCCGGGCTGACGATTCCGAGCTTGGCCACGTACAGTGCGCCCGCGAACCCGGAGAAGAAGGCCCCGAACGAAAACGCCAGCAGCTTCGTCGTGGTGAGATTGATCCCCATCGACGCCGCGGCGATCTCGTCCTCGCGAATCGCCAGCCAGGCGCGCCCGAGGCGGGAGTCCCGAAGGCGCAGGATCGCAATCACCGACAGCACAATCACCAGGATCAGCGTGTAGTAGTAGGGGCGCGGGTTGAACCCGAACTGGAACCCGAACAGAGACGGCTGGTAGATGCCGACGATGCCGTTCGTCCCGCCGGTGTACTTGGGCAGGTTCAAGAACACCGTCGGCACGATCTCGCCGAACCCCAGGGTAACGATCGCGAGGTAGTCGCCGCGCAAACGGAGGGTCGGGGCGCCGAGGAGGGCGCCAAAGACGGCGGCGATGATCGCGGCGACGAGCAGCATCGGCCAAAACGGGATGTGCAGCCCGTAGAACGGCGACGCGGCCAGCGCGTAAGCGTAGGAGCCGATGGCGAAGAACGCAGCGTAGCCCAGGTCCAGCAGCCCCGCGAACCCTACGACGATGTTGAGGCCGAGCGCGAGGAGGATGAACACGGCGGCGTCGGCCGCCGAGTTCACGTGGCCGGCGTTGTGATCGAGCAGCGGGTACCCCAGGAAGAGGAGCAGGATCAACAGGGCGTACCGATACCGGAGGATCCGCCCGAGCCACCCCACCCCGGTCTGCGCCATCGACCGTTACGCCCGCTCCGACAACTGCTGGCCCAGAATGCCCGTTGGCCGGAACACCAGGACGAGGATCAGGACCGAGAAGATCGTCACCTCCGCCCACTGGAACCCGACGTACTGGGCGGTCATCACCTCGACGAACCCGATCACGAAGCCGCCCAGCGCGGCGCCGGTCGTGTTGCCGATTCCCCCGAGCACCGCCGCGGTAAACGCGATCAGCCCCGCCCGGAACCCGTTGATGAACCAGACGTTTCCGTAGTACAGGCCGGTGATCACGCCGGCGGCCCCGGCGAGCAGGGACCCGATAAAGAACGTCAGCGCGATCGTCTTGTTGATGTCGATCCCCATGATCTCGGCGGCCATCCAGTCCTGGGAGGTCGCGCGCATCGCCTTCCCCAACTTCGTCCCTTGGACGAAGAAGTGCAGCGCGACCATCATCACGAGGGACGAGACGATCACGATGATCTGCATCTGGCCGATGCTGAGCGGGCCCACCGAGAAGAACGGGTTCGGCACGACCTGTGGGAACGGCACGGGGGACGGACCGTACCACAGCTGCAGCAGGTTCTCGATGCTGAACGAAACGCCGATCGCGGTGAGAAGCGGCGCCAGGCGTGGCTTCCCGCGCAGCGGCCGATACGCGAACCGTTCGATGACGACGCCCGTGGTCCCCATGATGAACATCGTCGCGAGCAGGACCACGACCAAGGCGAAGACGATGGCGGCGGCCCCGCTGTGGCCGGTCGCCCCGAGCACCGTCAGCAGCGCGAGCGCGACGAACGACCCCGCCGTGTACACGTCGCCGTGGGCGAAGTTGATCAGCTCCACGATCCCGTAGACCATCGTGTAGCCGAGGGCGATAACCGCATAGATCGCCCCGAGTGACAGGCCGTTGATGAGTTGTTGGGCGAACAGGACCCCGTTCATGAGGCGCGGGAGGAGGGGCGGCGGAACCGCCGCCCCTCCTCTTCCCCCCGCAATCCGACGCCGCGGCTAGCCGTTAAAGTTGACCTGGTCGGCCCAGGTCCACTTGCCGCCCTTGACCGTGTATACGGTGATGATCCGGTTCGTGGTGTCCCCGTTCTGGTCGAATGAGAACGTGCCGAGGATGCTCTTGTAGTTCTTCAGGCTGGCCACCCACGCGCGGACCTTCTCACGGTCGGGCCCCACGGCCTTGACCGCATCGAGAATGATCCTCGTGCAGGTGTAGCCGTTGGCGCTGTACGCGCCGGGATCGTCATTGAACCGCGCCTTGTAGGTCTTGATGAACCCCTGCGCCGACGCCACCTTGGTGGCGTCGATCGCGGCGACCGTGCCGTACGATCCCTCGGCCTGGTCCCCGGCAACCTTGAGGAACTCGTCCTCGACGATGCCGTCGCCGCCCTCGAAGGCCGTTTTCAGCCCGACGTCGGCCATCTGCTTGCGAATCAATCCGCCGCCGGTCGTGGTCACTCCGCCGAAGAAGATCAAGTCGGGGTTCTCCGCCTTGATCTTGGTCAGGATCGCGTGGAAATCCTGAGTGCCCTTCGGAATTCCATCGTGGCTGAGCACCTGGCCGCCGAGCTTCTTGAACTCCATCTCCACCTGGTCGGCGATACCCTTCCCGTACGTCTCCGTGTCATCGAGAATCGCGATCTTGCGAGCCTTCAGGGTCCGATACGCGTAGTCTGCCGCCACCGGCCCCTGGAGGTCGTCGGTCGCGCACACCCGGAAGTACGTGATCTTCGACCGTTGGCCGTTCGGGTACAGCTTGAGCGCGCCGAACGCGGGCTTCGTGAGACCCGGGTTCGTCTGGGATGGGCTGATCTGGACGATGCCCGCCGCATTGGTGATCGGGATGCACGCCTGAGCCACGTTGCTGTTGAAGTTTCCGACGATGCCGACGACCGAGGAATCGGCGATCAGTTCCTGCATGTTCTTCGCGCCCTGGGCCGGATCGTGGACGCCGTTCACCGCGTCGTCTTTCAGCGACTCGGAGAAGTGGTACATCCCGCCGGCCTTGTTCGCCTCTTCGATCGCCATGATCACGCCGTTGTTGGTCGGCACGCCGTTCGGCGCTTCGCCGCCGGACATCGGCAGGTCAACGCCGACCTTCACTTCTGTCATCCCCGCCGCCCCGGCCGGCCGCAGGCCCACGCCGCCGAGCACGCCCAGCGACAGCCCGAGCATCGCCGCCCGCGCGAGCAGGTCACGGCGGGAGATCTTGCCCGCTTGGAATAACTGGACCAGTTCTCGTGCCTCACGATCCCGCATTGAATTCCCTCCCTATATAGTCGATGATCGATTCCCAACCTTCGAACCGCACGGAGCCGCGTCACCCTCCCACGGTCTGTGCGGCCGTCCTGTCAAGGAATCCTTACGTTCGCGCCTGGGAGGAAAGTTCCCTCCGGCCAGGGACAGTTCCTCGCGCCCCGGGGAATCGGTCGCGGAGCCGACGATAGGACAGATCGGAAGGAGGACCTCGGCGCCGGTCGTCACGGCAGCCGGGCCGCCGCGCCCGGGCACGCGGGGGCGCGTGAGGCGCAGCCCTGGGCCGTTACGGGTAGATGCCCCGGGTCACGAGCGCGTCGGCCACGCGGCTGACCGCGCGAACGAGCGCACCGACCCGCATCTCGATCTGCTTCTCCTGACACACCGCGAGAACGTCCCGGAAGCTCCGCACCAGGATGCGTTCCAGCCGGGCGTTGATCTCCTCCTCGGTCCAGAAGAACGATTGAAGGTCCTGCACCCACTCGAAGTAGGACACGATCACGCCGCCGGCGTTGGCGAGAATGTCCGGGACGACGAACACCTTGCGGCTCTTCAACACCTCGTCCGCCTCCGGTGTCGTCGGACCGTTCGCCCCCTCCACGACGATGCGCGCCTTGATGCGAGCGGCGTTGTCCGCGGTGATCTGTCCCTCCATCGCCGCAGGCACGAGGATCTCGCACGGCAGCTCAAGCAACTCGTCGTTGGTGACCGCGTCGCACCCGCGGTACCCGGTGACGCTCCCCGTCTCCTGCTTGTGGCGGATCAGGTCGTCCGGATCGATCCCCTTCTCGTTGTAAACGCCCCCGCGGCTGTCGCTCGCCGCGACGATCCGGCAGCCCTCGGCGTGCAGCGTCTGGGCGGCGATCGCGCCGACGTTGCCGAAGCCCTGGATCACCGCGCGCGCCCCCGCAAGCTGCAGCCCCAAGTGACGGGCGGTTTCACGGGTCACGATCGTGACGCCGCGGCCGGTGGCCTCGATGCGTCCAGCGGACCCGCCGATCGAGATCGGCTTCCCCGTCACGACCGCGGGCACCGAATAGCCGCGATGCATGCTGTAGGTGTCCATGATCCACGCCATGACCTGGGGCGTCGTCCCCATGTCGGGCGCGGGGATGTCGCTGTCGGGCCCCATCAGGACTTCGATTTCGGTAGCATAGCGGCGCGTCAGGTGCTCGAGCTCGGTCTGGGACAAGATCTTGGGATCGCACACGACGCCGCCCTTGGCGCCGCCGTAAGGCAAACCGACCACCGCGCACTTCCAGGTCATCAGCATCGCCAACGCCCGGATCTCGTTCAAGGACACATCCGGATGGTAGCGGATCCCGCCCTTCGTCGGGCCGAGGATCGTGCTGTGGTGAATCCGGTATCCGGTGAACACCTGGACCGAGCCATCCTCGCGCTGCACCGGGAAATGCACGGTCAGCTCGCGTTTCGGATACACGAGGAACTCGCGCACACCGCGCTTGAGAGGCAACAGGTCCGCCGCCTGGTTGAACTGCTTACGTGCGACCACCCACGGATCTTCCTGAGGTGCCGTCTTCACCGCCTTGAGTGCCATCCCAGTTCGCCTCCCGCTGACGCTAGGTTGCGGTTGCCGCCTCCCTACCGAGCTCCCCCGCCGAGCGCGGCGCCGCTCCAATCTACACCGTTTCGACACCGTTCGATCCCCGCCGAGCGCCCGCGAGGTCAGACGCGCAAGTGCCTCCTCACGGCGAGGAGGCTCCCCACGACCCCGATCACCACACCCCACACCAACAGCTTCCAGAGCAGCCCCAGCGCGACCTGCTCGGGCCCCGGGAGCGGCAGGAACGGCAGCGAACTTCGGGCACTTTGCACGACCAGCGCGTACAGTCCGGCGACCGCGACAAACGCCCCGACCGCCCCACAGGCGCCCGTGACGGCTCCCTCGATGACGAACGGCCACCGGATGAACCACGCCGTCGCCCCCACGAGCCGCATCACTTCGATCTCGGTCCGGCGAGCGAACACCGTCAGCCGGATCGTGCTGGCGATGATGACGAGGGCCACGAGCGCGAGCGCGCCGCCCACCGCCGCGCCGAACAGCCGCACCACCCGGGTCAACGCGAACAGATGCCCCACGGCGCCCCCGCCGTAGCTGGCCATCTCGACACCGGGCAGGCGCTGCGCCGCCGCGGCGATCACCTCAAGCCGGTCCGGTCGATCGGCGTCCACCACGAACGACGCCGGCAACGGGTTCCGCGCCAGCAGATCCCGGAACTGGACCCCGCCGCCAATCGACCGTCGAAGCCGGTCGAGCGCCTCCCCTTTCGACACGTAGGCCACGGCGGTCACGCCGGGCAGCGACTCAAGCCGCGCGCGCACGGCCGCGACCGCGGTGTCGGCCAAACCGTCCTTCAGGTACACGACCGTCTGCACCTGAGATTCCAGCCGATGCGCGATGTAGTCTAGGGCGCCCGCGACCACAAGCGCGGCCCCGAGGGCGACGAGGGTCACGATCGTAACCGTCACGGCGGCGAGGCTCATGAGCCCGTTGCGCCGAAACGCCTGCAGACCCTCGGAGAGGAAATAGCGGGCGCCGCGTGACGGCTGGATCGAACTCATCGACCGCCGTACAGTCCCCGCCGCTGGTCGCGCACCACGGCGCCGGTGTCCAGTGCGATCACGCGGCGACGCAGGATGTCGACGATCATCTTATCGTGGGTCGTCACGACCACGGTCGTCGCGCGCAGGTTGATCTGGGACAGCAACTGCACGATCTCCCACGACGTGTCAGGATCCAGGTTTCCCGTCGGTTCGTCGGCAAGCAACAGCGGCGGGCGATGGACGAGCGCGCGGGCAATGCTGACGCGTTGCTGCTCTCCGGCGGACATCTGCCCCGGCAGCGCGTCGGCGCGGGCGGCAAGCCCGACAACCTCGAGCACCTCCGCGACGCGGCGCGCCAGGTCGCGGGATGGCGCGCCGGTCACCTCCAGCGCAAACGCGACATTCTCCCGCGCGGTTTTTCTCGGGAGCAGCTTGAAGTCCTGAAACACGACGCCGACGCGACGCCGCAGAAACGCGACCTGGCGCGCGGGCAGCCGGGTGATGTCCCGGCCGTTCACGAGCACGCGCCCCGACGTCGGCGACTCTTCCCGGTAGATCATCTTCATCAACGTGGACTTGCCCGTGGCCGTCGGCCCCACGATGAACACGAACTCCTCGGGCGCGATGCGAAACGACACGTCCCGCAGCGCCGTGACCCCGTTGGGGTAGATCTTCGTGACGTGCTCGAATTCGACCGCGGCGGGTCCGAGTGCCGCCGCCGGGTCCGGCTCGGATGCCGCAGCACCCTCGTGGGGTGGCGTCCCGCCCGGGTCCGCCGGCGCGGACACGACGACGGTCCGCGGCGCGCGGGCCGCGCCATCCTCGGCCCGGGTCGTCACCGCCGGGGTCAGGTCGTCGGGACGGTCAGGTTCCACGACCGAACGACCGCGTCCAGCTCGTCATGCGTCATGTCCAGCCGAAGGGGGGTCACGGAAATCCTGCCCTCCGCGACCGCGCGCACATCCGTGCCCTCCGCGCTGCCCTCGTCGGCGGCCGATCCGGTGAGCCAATAGTAGTCGCGGCCGCGCGGATCGGATCGCTTCTCGAGTCGGCTCACGTAGCGGCGCGTGCCCTGCCGGGTAATCTCCACGCCGCGGAGCTCGTCCGCCGGAAGGTTCGGCACGTTGACGTTCAGGAAGGTGTCGCGGGGCAGCCCGCGCCGCGAGAGCTCGCCCACCAACGTCGCCGCGAACGCCGCGGCGGGCTCCCAGTGGATCTCGCGAAACGCCCCGACCGAGATCGCCACGGACGGGATCCCGAACAACGCCGCTTCCACCGCACCCGACACGGTGCCGGAGTAGATGAGATCCATGCCAAGGTTGGCGCCTACGTTGATGCCGGACACCACGATGTCGGGCGGCGTCCCCATAAGGTCGAGCACCGCCAGCACGACGCAGTCGGCGGGTGTACCGTTCGTGGCCCACGCCGTCACGTCCACGTCACGGATGCTCGCGCGCGTCGCCCGCAGTGGTTTGTGCAGCGTGATCGCATGGCTGGCGGCGCTTCGCTCGTGCTCGGGAGCCACGACGTACGTCTCCGCCACGCGGCAGACCGCGCGCGCGAGCGCGGCAAGGCCGGGCGACGTGATGCCGTCGTCGTTGGTCAGCAGAACGCGCATCGGGAGCCCGACCCGGCGCTCTGGGCGCCATCACACGAGGGCGTCAAGCGCGACCACAAACGCATCGTAGGCTGCGACATCGTAGAGCGCAAACACCACCTCGTCGAGGGAACTCCCCGCGCGCAGATGAGCGGCGGTTTCCTGCAACATCACCGCGGCGGCCCGGGCCGAGGGAAATCCGCCGACGCCGGTCCCGAGCGCCGGGAAGGCCACGGACCGCAGGCCGAGGGAATCGGCAACGCGGAGCGCGCTTCGAGTGGCTTCCCGGATGATGCCCGCGCCCGTCGCGAGGTCCTGCCCCATCGTCACGGCGTGGATGACGTATCGCGCCCCGAGCCGTCCCGCCGCCGTGGCCACCGCCCCGCCGATCGGCACCGGTCCGAGTGCGATCGCTTCCCGCTCGATTTCTGGTCCGCCGCGCCGCTTGATCGCCCCCGCGACGCCGCCCCCCATCCACAACCGGTCGTTCGCCGCGTTGACGATCCCGTCGACCGCGAGGAGGGTCACATCCCCGCAGACGATGCGGATGCGCGCGGATCCGACCCCGCGTTCGCGCGCCGTGGGCACATCCGTCACGGCGTCCCCGGCCACCCCCATGCACGATCGCGGCGCCGGACGAAGCGGCGCCCGACGATCTGCGCGCTCAATCTTGATCTCGCCACCAGTCCGGTGACACGTCCTTCTTCTTATACGTCTTCACGACCGGCCGGGTCCCCGCCTTTTCGCGGGCGACGCGCTTCCGTAGCTCCTCGTACTCGTGAAGGTTCGTGAGCATCTTGAGCGCGTCCCAGATGGCCTCCTCGACCTGCCCGCCGTCTCGCAGCAGCAGATCGACGAGCGGCTCGATGACGCGCTTGTCCCGCAGCTTGCTGAGCAGGCGGATCGAGAGTCGCTTGACGTCCGGGTCGTCGTCCGCGAGATAGCGCAGCAACGGTTCGAACGATGCGTCCCCGAGCAGCCCGTACAGCGCCTTGAGCGCGAACCGCCGCACCTTGCCGCTCGGGTTCTCCATCGCGCTGTGGAGCGACGCAAGCACCGCCTCGCGATCGCCCTGCGCGAACGCCTGCACCACCTCTGCCGGCAACAACGCGTCGCGATCGCCGGCCGGCATCGCCAGCACCCCGCGCTCCTCGAGCCGCCCGACGGTCCCGACCACGGTCTCCTGCAACCGCGGGTCCGTCAGGAACGTCTGCACCATCGGCACCACGACGCGCCGATCGCCGACACGACCCAAGATCGTCAGGGCCGTCAGCTTGACGTAGTAGTTCTCGTCGCCGAGCACCGCGAGCAGCGGCTCCACGATGCGCGGCCCCATGTCGGTCAGGATACGCCAGACCTGCGGACCGATGCGCCGCCTGAGGTAGCGATCCTTGAACGCCTCCATGAGGGCGGGGACGGCTTCGGCGCCGATCCGAGACAGTGCCTCCGTCGCAGCGGAGACCAGCGATCGCTCGCGCCGGGCGAGCACCTTGACGAGGGCCTCGACGGCCCCGGCATCGCGGAGCTCGCCGAGCCCCTTGACCGCCTGCACGCACACCTGCTCCGAGCGGTCGGCGAGCGCGACGCGCATCGCTTCCATCGCCCGGTGACCGCCAATCCGGCGCAGCGCGATCACGGCACTCTTTCGGACATACTCATCCTGATCGTGGAGTGCCTCGGCCAACGCAGGCACCGCCCCTTCGTCGGCCAACTTGCCGAGCGCATGCGCAGCATCGCTCCGCAGCGTCACGTCAGTGCTGCGCAACTGCTGCACGAAGCGCTCCAGCTCGTGGCCGGACCCGGGCGTCTCAGGCCTGGCCGGGGTCGGTGTGGTGGTCATAGATACACGCCTCCTTGCGCCACCGAGACGTTCGCCGCTTGGTGGAACCTCTCCTTGATTGTAGGATTATTTGTCCTTGATTACTTGATTATTTGTACACCCCCGTCTATACTGACGTCCAGAGCAGCTCCGCGGAGGAACCAGCCGGACAGTGAAGGACTCCGTAAGCGCGACGGCCGGCTCGGCGACGTTTGCACACGCGAGCGAGGCCGAGTTCGCACGAATCCTCGACTTCTACGGGATTCGCTGGGAATACGAGCCCCGGACGTTCCCCCTCCGATGGGATGACCAGGGGCGGATTCTTGAGAGCTTCAGCCCGGATTTCTATCTGCCCGACCTGGATCTGTTCATCGAGCTCACGACCCTGAAGCAGAGCCTCGTCACGAAGAAGAATCGCAAGGTGCGGCGCCTACGTGAACTTTACCCAGATGTGCATATCAAGATCTTCTACGGACGCGATTTTCGGCAGCTCGCGCTGAAGTACGGTCTGGAACCCGCGACGGTCAGCCGGTGAACGCCCCGGCCCAGGATGTTCGGGAGGTCCTGCTCACCCACGAGCAGATTGCGGCGCGGGTGCGAGACCTCGGCGCCGCGATCTCGCGCGACTACGTCGACCGCGTACCGCTCCTGGTGTCCGTACTCAAGGGCGCCGTGTACTTTCTGACTGATCTGAGCCGGGCGATCGAGGTCCAGACCGAGATCGACTTCATGGCGATCACGACCTACGGCACCGCGCGGGCGAAGAGCGGCGTCGTGCGCCTCATCAAGGATCTCGACGTAGAGATCACGGGCCGCGACGTGTTGCTGGTCGAGGACGTGATCGATACCGGCTTAACGGCGGGCTATCTTGTCCGCCTGCTGCAAGCGCGTTCGCCGGCCACGCTCCGGATCTGTACCCTGCTTGATCGGCCGTACCGGCGCATTCTGGATACCCTTGAGATCGGCTACCGCGGGTTCGAGATCCCCGATCGGTTCGTGGTCGGGTACGGCCTCGACTACCGGGAGCGCTACCGGCACCTCCCCTTCATCGGGGTGTTAAACGACGAGGTGCTCGCGGCGGCGGGCGGAACGCGCCCTCAACCGGTTCCCGACACGACCTGAGTTCCGCGCTTCCGTTCGGGGTCGGAACCCCACCGCCCAGCGCGCCGGGCGGTCACGACCGGGGCCGCTGGGCGCCGAGCGCTCGCGACCCGGCAGCAGAGTCGCGGCGATCCAACGCGGGGCGCACGCGGGACCCCGCAGCTATTCGCCCGGACCTACGAGGCGCGCCTGACGGACGGTGCCGCCGCCGAAGCGCGTATTGATCGCATCCACGACGCGGTCCACGCGGTCCCGCCGTTCACCGCTCCCGAACAACAGCAACTGTTTGGACGCCGCCCGGGAGAGCCGTGAGGCACTGACCCCGAGCAGCCTGACCGACCGCTCGAGCGGTTGCAGACGGTCCCACATCCGGGAGACGACATCGCGGAGATCGGCACCGGCGTCTGTCGGCCACGCCAGCGTGGTGGCGCGCGTGATCGTCCGGAAGTCGGCGTAGCGCACCTTGAGCGTCACCGTGGCTGCGAGAGCGCCGTCGGCGCGCAACCGTCGCGCAACATCCTCAACCAACTCCGCCAAGACGCGTCCGAGCGTGTCCAGCGAGTCCGTGTCCTGGTCGAACGTGGTCTCGCGTCCGATCGACTTAGCGTCCTGCGACGTGACGACCTCACGGTCGTCGAGTCCGCGACTGAGCTGCGCCAGATGCTCCGCCGAAGATCCGACGGCCGCGCGCAACACCGAGGTCGGCGTGCGCCGCAGCGCCCCCACGGTGGAGACACCGAGCGCCGCAAGCCGCTGGCGCATCTCCTTGCCCACCCCCCACAACGCGGTCACCGGCAGCGGATCGAGCGTCGACTGCACCTCGTCGGGATAGACGCGCCGCAACCCGTCGGGCTTCGCAAGTTCGCTCGCCAGCTTGGCGAGAAACTTGTTCGGGGCGACGCCGAGGGACACGGGCAGGCCGAGGGCGCGGCGAATGCGCGCCTTGATCGCGGCGGCGATCGAAAGACCCGGGTCCTCGCGCGTCCCGGCGGCCGCGGGGGCATCGATCGGCACTGGGCACCCCGTGAGATCCAGGAACGCTTCGTCGATCGAGAGCGGCTCGACCTGGGGCGTGAACGTGCCAAGGAGCTCGAACAGTTCCGCGGACACGGTACGGTACTTGTCCATGTCCACGGGAAGAAACACGGCGTGCGGACACCGCGCGCCCGCCTCCCGCGACGGCATCGCGGAGTGCACGCCATATCTGCGTGCCTCGTATGATGCTGCCGCGACCACGCCGCGGGCGTCCGGAGGGGCGCCGACGATCACCGGCCGCCCGCGTAGGCTCGGGGTGTCCCGAACCTCGATGGACGCATAGAACGCGTCCATATCCACGTGGGCGATCGTGCGATCCGCCCTCATCCTCGCCTCCGGCGCGACGAGCCTTTGACTACGAACGCACGTTCGTATTCGACCCCATACTAGCGTGGGGCACGGGAACGGTCAAGAGCCGGCGGACGTCACGGGTGTCGGGCGACCGTCAATGGGAGAATCAGCAACAAGGAACGTTGTCCCGACATGTTTTGAAGGCAGGCGGAACGCCGGCCGCGACAAACGGGACTTCGCCGGGCAAAGGCCGTCCGCTCCGCGTCCGCACGTGCCGACGCCGGACGAGCGGTTGCTGCGTGTCGGCGCCCCGTGGCGCGACCAGCTCGATCGATTGTCGTTCCGTTCGAATGTCCTACAGGACCTTCATCCGCGGGTCGAGCGCATCGCGGAGGCCGTCGCCGAGCAGGTTGAACGCCATGACCGAGAGGAAGATCGCAAGCCCCGGGAATGTCGCGATGAACCACGAGGCGAGCAGGTAGTTCACGGCGTCTCCCAACATCGTCCCCCACTCCGGAGTCGGCGGTTTCACGCCGAGGCCGAGAAACCCGAGCGCGGCCGCCGTCAGGATCGCCACCCCAACCTGAATGGTCGACTGCACGATCAGCGGGGCCGCGGTGCTCGGCAGCACGTGCTTGACCATGATCCGCCAGTCGTTCATCCCGATCGAGCGCGCCGACTCGACGTACGTCAGCTCGCGCGTGGACAGCGCGACACCGCGGATGAGGCGCACGTACACCGGGACGGTCGCGATGCCCACACTGAGAATCACGTTCGTCAGGCCCACCCCAAGCACGCTGATCAGCGTCAGGGCGAGGAGAAAGCCGGGGAACGCCAGCATGACGTCGACGACGCGCCCGATCACGATGTCCACCGCGCCGCCGTAGTACCCGGACACAAGCCCGAGGGGCACGCCGGCGGCGAGCGCGACTACGACGGAAATCACGCCGATCAGAAGCGAGAATCGACCGCCGTACACGACGCGCGTCAGCAGGTCACGCCCGAGCTGATCTGTACCGAACGGATGGGCGAGGGCCGGCGGCTGCAACACCGCGTTGAAGTCCGCGGTGTCCGGATTGTATGGCAGGATCGCGCCCGCGAGCGTGGCCGAGGCAACCATCACCAGGAGGATCACCAGCCCGACCATTGCAATCTTGTTCCGCCGGAGCCGGCGGAGGATCGCGAGCGGGTGGTGGAACACCCGCTCCGCCGGGCGCTCAACTGTATCGAATGCGCGGGTCGATGTAGCCATAGAGAATGTCCACGGCCAGGTTAACGACGAGAAACGTGACGGCGAACAGGAGCACGACGCCCTGGATAATCGGGTAGTCGCGCGCCTGGATCGCATTGACGAGCAGGGTGCCGATCCCCGGCCACGAGAACGTCCGCTCCGTGACGATCGCCCCGCCCAGCAGGGTCGCCGCCTGGAGCCCGGTCACGGTGATGACCGGAATCAATGAGTTGCGCAGCGCGTGGCGGTACACGACGACACGCTCGCCGAGCCCCTTCGCGCGCGCCGTGCGGACGTAGTCCTGATGCAGCGTCTCGAGCATGCTGCTCCGCGTCTGCCGCTCGATCGTGGCCAACGCAAAGGCCGAGAGCGCGATCGACGGCAGCACGAGGCTGGTCGCCGCGGCGTCGCCGCCCGCGGGCAGCAGGTGCAGCCACACCGCGAACACGACCATCAGCATCAGCCCGCCCCAGAACACCGGGATGCTGATGCCGGCCAGCGCGAGCACCGTCACCAGGTAGTCCGTGGACGTGTACTGCCGCGTGCTGACGACGATCCCGGACACGATGCCGAAGACCACCGCGATCAGCGTGGCCGTCGCGGCGAGCAACGCGGTCGCCGGCAACCGCGTCGCGATCTCGTACGAGACCGGCGCCTGCGTGACCACGGAGTTGCCGAGATTGCCGCGCACCAGGTTCTCCATGAAGATCTCATACTGCACCGGCAGCGGCTGCGTCAGCCCGAGCTGGACCCGGATGTGGTTGACCTCGTCCTCGGTGGCGTTCAGTCCGGCGAGGAGGCGCGCGGGGTCACCGGGCAGCATCCGAATCATGAAGAACACAATCAGCGTGACCCCGAACAACGTCGGGATCGCCGCCACGATCCGGCGCATCGCAAAGCCGACAAAGCCTCCGGTCACGCGTTCCCTCCAGGACTCACAATATGCCTACGGGCCGTCGGGCTCCTGCCTCGCTCGCCCAAGCCCGCGCGTCCCGGCCGCGCAGATCGCCAGGATCGCTGCCGCCATCCCGAACACCGGCCGGATCCCGAACGCGGCGGCGCACAGACCGCCCACGATGGGCCCGATCAGGTTCCCCACCATGATGGTGCTGCTTGTCAACCCCATGATCGCCCCGAGGCGCTCGGCCGGCGTGACCCGGGCGACGATCGCGAACAGCGGCGGCAGCACGCCCGCCACGAAGAACCCGAGCAGTGCCCGAAATACCAAGAGCGTGTACGGCGAGTGCACGCCTGCTTGCAGGGCGTACGCGAAGCACGCCCCCCAGAGCACGATCACGAGCACGCGCGCCTCGCCCGACCGATCGGACGCCCGCCCCCACACGGGCGCGCCCAGGATGGCGGTGATCCCCGTCACGGAGAACAGCACGCCGGCGACGGTCGCGACACGCGCCGTCGGCACGCCCAGCGTCTGCACGTAGATCGGAAAGATCGGCTCCACCACCATCACCGCCATCTGGCTCGCGCACAGCAGGAGGCCGGTCGTCCGAAGCGCGGGCGACCCGAAGAAGTAGGCGAAGTTCTCACGCACGCCCGGCCGCGCAACCTGGACGCGTGCCACGGCGGGCTCGCGGACACCGCGCAGGACCACCGCCGCCGCGACCCAGCACAGCAGCCCATTCACGACGAACACATGGCGATAGCCCAGCAGGTCGGCCAACCCACCCCCGATCAACGGGCCGATGACGCTCCCCGCAGTCATCGACGTCTGCAGCAAGCCCATCGCCGCGCCGAGGCGGTCCCGCGGCATCGCCGAGGAGACGAGGGCGTTCGTTGCGGCGACGAAACCGCTCACACCGCCCTGCAGCGCCCGGAGCGCCAGCAGCTGCCACACGTTGAGCACGAACGCGGCGAGGAGGTTCGTGAACCCGATGCCGCCCAGGGCGCGGATGACCATGATCTTGCGGCCGTAGCGGTCGCCGAGCATGCCCCAGAGCGGGGCCGCGAGGGCCTGCGCGAAGAACGGCGCCGCGAACAGGATGCCGCTCCACCGCTCCACGGCCTCGAGCGGCGCCACCCCGAGCGTGCCGATGTAGAGCGGCATAAACGGCACGATGAGCGACAACCCGACCATGGCGAGAAACTGGGCCGCCCACAGCGTGTAGAGGTTGCGTTGCCACTGAGCCATCACCGCGGCTCCCGATCACCGGTCCACGCGAAGCGCTCCTGGGAGACGTGCGCAGGCTTCGCGACGCCGGGCGGTGCCGCGAACGTCGGCGCCGGCGCGCGACGGGCCCGCGAGAGGTGTCCTCTCGTCGGCGCGAGAATGTGTCGCCAGGATCGCACAACACGATCACCGGAGGGTCGCAATGGCCACCCCGTTATCTCCCGACCTGCTCGCGCGGCTTCGGACGATCCCCACCCCCGCCTTGTCGAACGGCGTGGAGGTGTTCAACGTCAGGCCGCGCACGGCCGGGTTCATGTCCAGCCAGATCCGCTGCATCTTCCCCGACCTCGGCGCGATGGTCGGGTACGCGTTCACCGCAACGTGCCGCGCTGCGGAGCGCCCTCCCAAGGACGCCGACGAGCACCGCTTCGCGATGTGGCGTGCGATCGAACAGATCCCCGCGCCGCGGATCATCGTGCTGCACGACCTGGACGTCCCGGCCGGTATCGGCGCGTACTGGGGCGAGGTGCAGAGTAACATCCACTTGGCGCTGGGCTGCGTCGGCACCGTGACCGACGGCAGCGTGCGGGACCTGGACGAGGTGCGTGCCCTCGGCTTCCATTTCTTCGCCGGAAGCGTGGCGGTCTCCCACGCATACGTACACCTCGTGGACTTCGGGAAGCCGGTCGAGGTCGGCGGACTGTCGGTGCGCCCGGGCGATCTCCTGCACGCCGACCAGCACGGGGTGCTCTTGATCCCGCCGGAGATCGCCACCAACGTGGCGGACGGTGTCGCGCAGGTCGAGCGGCGCGAGCGGGAGATCATCGAGTACTGTCGTTCTCGGGGGTTCACGCGGGAAGGTCTCGAGGCGCTGTACCGGCGGCCGCGGAGCGAGCCTCAAGGCGACCGCCGCTGATGCTCGCGAAGACCGCACTGTTCGAGATGCTCCGCCAGCGGGGCGTCCGGCACGTCTTCGGGAACCCGGGCACGACCGAACTGAGTTTCATGGAGATGTTCGCGGACTATCCGGACGTCGGCTACGTCCTGTCGCTTCAGGACGCGATCCCCGTTGGAATGGCCTACGGCTACGCGATGGCGACGGGTGAACCCGCCTTCGTCAACCTGCACATCACCCCCGGCCTGGCGAACGGGCTCGCCAACATCTTCAACGCGTACCGGGCGAAGGCGCCGATCGTCGTCACCGCCGGACAGGTGGACCGGCGGATGATCCTGCAGGAGCCGAGCCTCTGGAGCGACCTGGCGCGGGTGGCCTCGCCGTTTACGAAGTGGTCCTACGAGGTCCGCACCGGCGCGGACATCCCGATTGCGCTCGAGCGGGCGTTCAAGATCGCAGCCGCGCCGCCGGCGGGACCGGTGTTCCTGTCGCTCCCGATGGACTGCCTCGACGAAGAGGTTTCGGGCCCTGTGCCGTGGACCGCCCTCGCGGGTGGCACCCGCCCCGAACCTGCGGCGCTCGATCGCGTCGCCGACGCCCTCGCCGGGGCGAGGGCTCCCGTCTTGATCGTCGGCGCCGGCGCCGCCGCGCCGGCCGCACGGACGGCGCTCGTGCGCATCGCCGAGGCGACGGGCGCCAGAGTGTACGGCGAGCGCCTACCCGTACGCTCGGTGTTCCCTACCAACCACCCACAGTACCTCGGGATGATCGGATTGTCGCTCAGCCAGCTCCGGGCCGAGCTCGCGGACGCCGACGTCGTCGTCCTCGCCGGCGCGCGGAAGTTCGCATCGCTGCTGTACAGCCCGCCGGTCACGCTCGCCGCCGGCACAATGGTTGTCCACGTCGATACCGATCCCTGGGAGATCGGCAAGAATGTCCCGACGACGCTCGGCATCGTCGGCGACGCATCCGCAGTCTTCGCCGACGTCGCCGACCGGCTCGCGGAGGGAATCAACGCCGCCGGCCGCCGCGCGGCCGACGCGCGCGCCGCCGAGGTCCGCATGGAGCGTGGCCGGCGGGAGGAGGCGTGGAAGCAGGCCGCCGCCCTGCCCAAGCCGGGGGAGCGCATGACGATCGCCGCCGCATACGGGATCCTGGGCGAGTTCGCCGACGAACAGGTCACGATCGTGGACGAGGCCATCACGGCCGCGCGGTTGATCGACCGCTACGTCCCGTTCCACACGGAGCGGTCGTACTTCGGGGTCGCCGCTGGATCGCTGGGGCTCGGGTTGCCGGCCGCCCTCGGCGCCCAGATGGCCTGGCCGGACCGCCGCGTCATCTGCACGATCGGCGATGGGTCGATCATGTATACAATCCAGGCGCTCTGGACCGCCGCCCGCTATCACATTCCCGCGACTGTCATGGTCGTGGACAACCGCGCCTATCAGGTTCTCAAAGACGGCATGGCCGAGTACAAAGGCGGCCCTGTTCCTCGCGAGCGCCTCATCGGAATGGACCTCGACGCGCCGGCGGTGGACCTGCCGGGTGTCGCGAGGGGCTTCGGGGTCCAGGCCCGACTCGTCACAGAACCCGGGGAGTTGCGCGAGGCCCTGGCCGAGCGGAGCACGGAGCCCCGGCTCATCGACGTTCTCGTTCAATAGCAGGCGATCTTCGCGCGGTGACCGGCGTCGCGCGTTACGGCGCCGTCAAACCCGCGTGCGGCACCGTCCAGAACAGGGGATTGACGGGCAGGCCGTTTACGTAGAGGCCCCAATGGACGCTGGGACCGGTGACGAGCCCCGTTGCGCCGATGCGCCCGATCACGGCGCCACGCTCCACACGCGCCCCCTCATGAACCACGAACGCGGAGAGATGGAGGTACTCGGAGAGCACGCCCTGTCCGTGATCGATGACGATGGTGTTCCCGCCAAGCGGCAACGGCCGCGCTAGCGCCACCACGCCGGCGTTGGCTGCAACGACGGGTGCGCCTTCGAGCGCGGCGAAATCCACGCCCATATGCCACCATTCCCGACGGCCGTTGTACACGCCCTGCTCCCCATACGGGGAATCGATCGGGCCATCCGAGGGCACGGCGAAGACACCGTCCCACCACGCCGTCGACGTGCGCCGGCGGAGGACGGGAACGAGCGCGCGACTCTCGATCGCAAGGTTCTGGGGCGTGATCAGTCCGAACGTCGTCGGGCCCAGGGTCAAGTGGCGCACCCCAAACCGTCCCGCCGCAAGATGGACCGTCTGCGTCATCCGCCGCATGGTGCCGCCCGCGTCGCGAATCGCGGCGGCGATCGTGTGGCTCCCGGCGGCGACATCGGGATCGGTGCCGATGAGCGCGCGGAGATCGCCGCCCGGTGTCGCGTATGTCGCCACCGCGCTCCCGTCGAACGTCAGGGTCGCGCCGGCATGATCCGGCACCGACACCAGCACGACCAGGGTATCGCCCTGCACGGGGGCGCTGGGAAAAACCCGCACCGCGCCGAAAGACCGCGGCGTCCCCGCGGCGCTGCCCGGCGTCGACGCGACGAACGAGAACATTGCGCCGAGCGCGGCGGCGGCGCCGAGCGCACAGAGGCATACAACGCGGGTCATCCGGACGGGAGCGCCTGCCAGGGTCTCCGGGGCCGGGCTGCGAGACGTCCACATGACTCGACCCTGGCCCTACGGCCGCGTCGTCAGCCCTTCGATCCGTGCCGCCTGCGCGAGGTGAGGGTCCAGCACGACCATCTCGCCTCCCTGCGGCAGCTTCATCCAGCTCAGCGCCGCCGCGAGTTGCAACGCGTCCCCGGTTCTGAGCGCATGCGTCCTGACGAGACGGCCCGCGTGCGCCCGCACCTCCTCGTTGGGGAGAATCTCCGTCCAGGCGCGCTCAAGGTCGTGCAGCAGGCCCCGCGCCGCGTCCTCTCGTTTGCCGGGCAACGCCAGACCGCGCCTGAGGCGCGCGAATACAGACCAGCACTCGACCGTCGCCCCCCACCACACTACCATACCGGGATCCTCGTGCCACAACGTCCGCACGGCGGGAGACCACGGCTGCGCCACGCACAGCGGGACGATCGCGGACGCGTCCCAGAACCTCATCGGTCGCGCCGCCGCGCGTCGATGAGTGCTGCAAGAGCGCGGCCCGCCGCATCGCGCGGGCGAGGCCGGTCCCAAAAGCCCGCCGGCAACCTCCGGATCGGGAGGCGCACGAGGCCTGCGCGCGCCATCTCGACAAGGCGCGCCTCCATGCGGTGCGGCGCGGCGACCGGCACGAGGCGTGCCACCGGTTTGCGATGGTCGGTGACGAGGACCTCCTCCCCTGCGCTGGCGGCTTCGACATACTTGCTAAGATGCGCCCGGAGTGCCGCGATGGACGCCTTTCGCACGGGACACCTCGTTTTTCAAATTATGTCTAGTATAGTCATACAAAGTGTACGTGAATAGACATTTTACGTCAAGATGTCCATCGGATCATGGTAATCTATGAGGAACATCTAAGGTCATATGAGGACAGATTATGCTGCGTAGAGGCGACTCACCCAGCGGAAAGCGCCCCCTGCGGGTCCGAGCTGTAGGGCGTATCAACGAAGATCAGGACTCAGCCTATCGCGCAGCCAATCGCCCATCAGGTTGAAGCCCATGACCGCGAGCATGATCGCGAGGCCGGGGAACGTGGAGTCCCACCACGCCGTCTCGATATAGTTGCGGCTGTCGGCGAGCATCCCTCCCCACGACGGCACCGCGGGATCCACGCCGAGCCCGAGAAACGTGAGCGCCGCCTCCAGCAGGATGTTGTTGGCGATACTCAGTGTGGCAAGCACCACCACCGCGCCGAGCGCATTGGGCAACATGTGGCGCCAAATGATGCGTCGGTCGCGAATCCCAAGCGCGCGGGCCGCCTGAATGTAGTCGGCCTCCTTTACCGCGAGCGCTTCGCTGCGAACGAGTCGGGCGTAGGACGCCCACTGTGTGACCGCGAGCACGAAGATAATGCGGCTGAGACCGGGACCGAGCACGGCGATCACGACAAGGGCGAACAAGATGAACGGGAAGCTAAGTTGCAGATCGGCGAGCCGCATCATCGCCTCGTCCCACCAGCCGCCGTAGTAGCCTCCGACGAGCCCGAGCGCGGTGCCCACGACGCTGCTCAGCGCCACGGAAACGAGCCCAACTTCAAGCGAGATCCGGGCCCCGAAAATGATCCGGCTCAGCATGTCACGGCCGATCGCGTCCGTGCCCAACAGATAGGGCGATCCCGGTGCCAGCCAGGCTGGGGGTGTCAGACGCGCCCGCAGATCGGCCGCTTCAGGATTGCGGGGCGCGAGCACAGGCGCACCCAGGGCGGCCGCGAGCGAGAGACCGACGAGCGTCAGCCCCACGAACAACGTGAGCTGTAGCCCGATCGGCGAGCGACGCCGGGCGGCCGCGGAGAGCCCGCCGACGGCGGCCGGCGTCGCGGCCATCAACCCACCCGCACCCGCGGATTCAGCAACCCGTAGCTCAGATCGACGAGCAAGTTGACGGCAACGACGCCCAGCGCGAGCACGACGACCACCCCCTGCACGACCGGGTAGTCCCGATAGCTCACGGCCTCCAGCGCGAGTTGGCCGAGCCCTGGCCAGGCAAACACGTTCTCGAGAATCACGACCCCGCCGAGCAGCCCGCCGAACTGCAGGCCGATGAACGTCACGACCGGGAGCAGTGCGTTCCGGAGGCCGTGGCGCACGATCACCGTGCGCTCCGCCATTCCCTTTGCGCGAGCGGTGCGGATGTAGGGCTGGCCCAGTGTATCGAGCAGGCTCGCGCGCACCAGGCGCACGAGCGTGCTCGCCAGGATGACGCCGAGGGTCAGGCACGGAAGGACCAGCGACATCGGCCCGCTGTATCCCGATGGAGGAAACCACCGGACCCGGACTGCGAGGATGAGGATCAGCATGATCCCGAGCCAGAAGTTGGGGAACGACAGCCCGAGCAGGCTGGCGACGCGAATCAGGAAGTCAGCGAGCGCGTTCCGGTGCATCGCCGCATACACACCCAGCGGGAACGCCACCGTGAGCGCGACGACCATGCCGCCCACCGCCAGTGCCAGCGTCGGCCCTGCCCGTTCCAAGATCAGGCCGGATACCGGTTGCCCGCTGCGGAACGAGGTTCCGAGGTTGCCCCGCAGCGCCTGGCCGGCGAACCCAAGGTACTGTGCCAGGAACGGACGGTCCGTGCCGAATGCCCGGTGCATCCGCTGAATGTCCTGAGTGCTCGGCGCGCCGGCACCCTCGAATAGGGCCACCGCCGGATCACCGGTCAGGCGGATCCCGAACGCGACGAACAGCGTAATCGCCGCCAGGACGGCGAGAGCTCCGCCCATCCTGGCGGCGACGTAGCGGATCACCGAACGACTACTACTTCACCGATACCGCGAGGAGTCGAACCCGATCGTCCGGCGGCGCGACGAACCCCTGCACCCGTCTGTTGACGCCCCACAGGTTGATCTGCTGCCACAGCGGGAAGTCGATCGCGAGGTCATAGAGCCGGTGGTCCAACCCGTAAAACGCCGTGAGCCGCGTCTTCTGATCGTTCGTGGTGCGCTCCTGGGTTAGGTACTTCTCCACGTCCGCGTCGCTGAACACCGGGTTCCAATACTCGCCCTTGTGATACAGGAGGTCGGCCGTGTTGTCGAAATCGAGGGTCCACCCGCCCCAGCCGAATTCGTAAATCTGCCCCGTCTTCGCGTGGGGTATCGTGTCGCTGAAATACGTCACCTGCTCGACCGGCTGCAGGGTCAGCTTCAAGCCGATCGCCTGCAGGTAGCTCACCATCGCCTGCGCGGCCTCACGGAAATCCGCGTTGTTGCTGGGGAAGCTGAGGGTGATTTCGGTGCCCGGCTTGACCCCGGCCTCGGCGAGGAGCTGTTTCGCCTGCGTCGGATCGTACGGGTACGGTTTCATCGACGGGTCGTTCCCGAACGAGAGCGGACTCTGGAACGTGGACACGCGGCGTCCGTATCCTCCGAGAATGGTCTGGATGATCGTCTGCACGTCGATCCCGGCGATCACCGCCTTGCGAAACCGCACGTCGCCCGCGGGCGCCTTCGACGGGTCGAACCGGATCTCGGTGACGGTCGGGCTGCCCACCGTGAGCAGGGTGAGATTGCCATCGGCCTTGACGACGTTCGCCTGCGCGACCGGCACGCCCGGCGCGATGTCCGCCCGCCCGGCCTGCAGCTCGGCGACCCGCGTCGCGGCCTCGGGCACGAATCGATAGGTCACCGCCGAAAGCTTCGGCACGCCGCCCCAGTAGTTCGCATTCGCGGCGAGCGTCAGATGATCGTCCTTCCGGTACTCGACGAACTTGAACGGACCGGTCCCCACCGGGTTCGCCCCGAAGTACGCGCTGCCGTGCTCCTGCACGTATTTCGGAGGCACGATCATCCCGCCGTACCCGGCGAGCTTGGTGATGATCACGGGGTCCTGTTCCTTCATCACAAGGTTGACGGTATAGGGATCCACCACCTGAGCGTGGTCGATCGACTTGTAATTGCCTTGCTGTGGCCCCTTTGCACCCTCCGGTCCGAGCAATCGGTCGAACGTGAACTTAACCGCATCCGCGTTGAACGGCTCGCCGTCGTGAAACGTGACGCCGCGCCGCAGCTTGAACTGCAGGACGTCCTTGCTGATCCACTTCCAGCTCGTCGCGAGCCCGGGCCGAATCACAAGGTCAGGCCCGCGGTCGACGAGGCCGTCGAAAATGTTGCATCCGACCATGCCCCACGACAAGAGGAACGTGGCGATGGGATCCCAATTCTGCGGGTCCTGCGCCTGGACGATCACAAGCGACTGCCCGCGGCTCTGCGCCGTGGACTGCGCTCCCGCCGGGCCACCCCACGCCAGCGCTCCGAGCACAACGCAGAGCGCGAGGACTCCACCGATTCGAACGAACCGACCCTGCCGCCACGCCATCTCGTCGCCTCCCATCCGCTACGATGGATCCACTCGGTCGAGCCTGTGCGATGCACCGTGATTTGACCTCGGAGCGGGTGCTCCCTGCCCCATCCGATGCGATCGGTGTGGCCGGCCTGTACCGCGCCTCCGGCACGGTGCCGCGGCGGTGTAACGATTCCGTCGATGGGGAAGGAGCGACGACGGTGCGCCGCCACGGACGTCGAAATATCGCGGGACATGGCGCCGTTGTGCCAGTATGGAAGGGCGCGCGCCATCCCCGTCACCCGCCGAGCGCCGGTTCGGGCACATGGCGATCCGCGAGTGGCCGCGCGCACTCCCGAGGGACGGCAGCAAGGCCCCGGTTCATCCAGAAGCGCAGGCCCATGCGCAAACACACGATTTGTGCACGCGCAGGTGAGAGACGCACCGCACTAACTCGTGCCCGCGAGCGTCTCATCGGGGGGTGACGTTCATGTCGCCGGACGCGCTGTATCGTGACGAGGTGTTGGTCGTCGAGCCTCATGGGCTCGAGCGTATCAACGACGCGGAGCGCCACGGAACGCTCGCCGGGCAGTTCAACGTGTGGTTCGCCGCGAACATGCACCTCACGACGCTGGTGCTCGGCGCGCTTGGCATCACGCTCGGGCTCGGCTTCTGGGGCACCGCGCTGAGCTGCGCGCTCGGCAACTTGTTCGGCGCGCTCGGCAACTCGCTGTGCGCGGCCATGGGCCCGAGGCTCGGCATGCCGCAGCTTCCGATGAGCCGGTCCGCGTTTGGCTACCGGGGCAACTATCTCCCGGCGTTTCTCGCGTGGCTCGGATACATCGGGTGGGTCACCGTCGACAACACCCTCGGCTCCCAAACGAGTCAGCAGTTGTTCGGCACGCCGTACGTGCCAACCGCGGTGACCCTGGGCGCCGCCACCATTGTCATCACGATTTACGGGTATAACTTCGTGCATGCGTGGGAACGGTGGCTGACGCGGGCAAGCGTCCTGGTGTTCGCGTTCCTGACGATCTTCGCCCTTCAGCATGGCGCCGGGCCGGCCGCAGTACCAACCAAGGGCGGAGCGGCGTTCTGGATGGCGTGGCTGCTCGAGTTCACGATCATGTTCTCGTACACGGTGAGCTGGGCTCCGTACGCGGCAGACTATGCTCGCTACCTGCCGAGCGACACGCCGATCCGCCGGCCGTTCTGGTACTCGTTCTGGGGCATGTTCCTCTCCACGACATGGACCAACACCCTCGGAGCCCTGCTCGGCACGCTCGCCGTCGCCGGCGGTGTCATCCCCGCGATGCGGACGGTCGCCGGCATGGGCGCGACGGCGATCTACGCGATCTTGGTCTTGGGATCCATCAGCTCCAACACACTGAACATGTACAGCGGCGGAATGGGCGGCCTCACGTGGGGATTGCCGTTACGGCGCACAGGCGCAACGCTCGTGGTCGGGGCGATTGGCGTCGTGCTGTCCATCCTATTCGGCGGTGCACAGTTCATCAAGTTCTTCCAGGGGTTTCTGTTCCTACTCGTGTACTGGGTGACGCCCTGGATCGCGATCATCGCGATCGACTTCTACGTGTTCCACCGCCGGGGACTCGCGTATCCGGACAGCCGAGAGTTCTACCAGCCGAACGGTGCGTTCGGCGCGTTGCGCTGGGCCGGCCTTGCAGCTTTCGCGATCGGCGTCGCCGCTTCCGTCCCGTTCATGGCCACGGACTGGTACGCGGGCCCGATCGGCAAGGCGCTCGGCGGCGCCGATTTCAGCTACATCGTCAGCTTCGTGGTCGCGGGTGCGATCTATCTCGCGACCGGCCGCCACACGGTCCCACCCATCGCCGCGCCGGCACAGGGAACCTGAGCGAGGGATCCCTGCGGCCGGCGGGCCAATCTCGGAGGTTATCCCATGCCCGCCGCGTCCAACGCGACGATCTCGCCGACGTCGTTGCGAACATAGCACACGATACGCACACCCAGCGTCCGGTCGTCAGTCTGTGTCGGATCTTCTAGCGCCCCGACGCCGAGCAGCGCCATGCCGTCCCCGTGCCAGTCCTCCGGATTGCTGACGTACCGGCAGGGCTTCTCGAGCAATGCGCCGCGGTCCTTTTCCAGCTCGACAACGTATTGAAAGAGCTCGACCGCATCACCGTGGCTCGCCAGGAGGATACGCTCTCCGCTTTGGGGCTTGTAAGCTTCCACGGTGCGCTCGTCACTCATCATGATCAGGTCGTGCGGACCGATCTCCACGATCTGACCGCGCTGGTCTATCTCGAAGATCGTCTGTGGCATGACCTCACTCCCGATCGCCGAGAACTTGCCCTACACATCCTAGTGTCAACGACACGCGATCAGATTCCCACCGAGGAAGACCGTCCCTGCGCCGACGACGTACTCCCGGGTCAGTAGCGCGGACCGAGCCCCTTGCCGACGCGAGAGCGACTAGTCGTTCTCTTCTTCTTCGTCGTCGTCGTCATCCTCATCGTCGTCGTCCTTATTCTTGCCTTTCGTCTTTCCCTCGAGGATGATCGCTTGTGCGGTCGTGCCGACGATCTTGAACCCACCGCGGGCGGCCTGGTTCAACGCTCCCTCAACAGACCCCCTGTCCTCCATCCAGATCACCTTGTACTCGCGCTTGCTGGCCATTTGGAACCCCCTCCTGCGATCGTCGTGCTGAAGTTCCCGGTAGGGTACGATACCTCGGGCGTGCGCGCACCTTCTGGAATCGGTTTGGTGGCCCCAGGGGAATTCGAATCCCCGTTTCGGCCTTGAGAGGGCCGCGTCCTAGGCCTCTAGACGATGGGGCCAGCGCAGAGAACCACTGAACCACTGAGGAGTATAACAAGCCGCACGACCGGGGGCAATCGCGCGCGCACCGGCGGACCTCGCAGCGAAAACACGTTCGCGCAGAGGGCCCCGGCGTATCGCCGCGCCCCCGAACGGCTTGTTGCAGAAACCCAAGCGTCAGCGCCGGCGTGCCGGCACGACACGCCTATCGCGCGGCGGCAGGCTCGGGCAGCGTGGTTACACCGATCTCGAAGACTTGGTTATAGAACGCGTACTGCTTGTCCGTTTGGATGACGATCCACACGCCAAGAGCCGGGTAGGTCAGCGTCTTCAGTCCGTGCGACGCATCGACCAGGACCTGCGAGGGTTCCCCAAGCGCCGCACGCGCATCAGTCTCCGTGCTGCCCACGTGGACTCGGTCTTGGATCGCGTACTGGGCATCGTTGATGACCCACACCCGGTACACGACACCCGCCGGCGTTGTGCGCACGCCAAGTCCGCTGTTGTTCGGCGGCCCAAACCACTCGTACGCCGTGGTCCCGTCGGACAAAGACTGCGACCGCACCGGTTGTCCGAGCGCAGCCACGACTTCCGCGACGCGCATGCCGAGGTGCACCGGACCGATGCCCTTGCCTGGCACCACGCTTTGGACCCGTTGTGCCGGCGTCTGTGTTGGAGCGGTCTGTGCCGGCGGCGTCTGCGTTGGGGCGGTCTGCGCCGGGGGCGTCTGCGGCCGGGTTGGCTGCGGAAGGACGGCGGTGGACTTGAACACGATGGTCGTGTCCTGGGGAGCCTGGGGATGGGCCGAGGGCGGCGCCTGCGCCGTGGTCGATGGCCCTACCCCGCCGCTCGCGACCGCCGACGTCGGCGCGCCGATGCCGATAAGCAACGCGGTCCGATCCGCCGAAGCGGTCACGTGAAACGGCGTGGGCCGCACCATCTCAACGACAACCCGCACCACGTCGGATTGAAATTGCCCGACACGCACCTTGGTCACCACGTGCCCGGCAGTTGGCAGGGTGCCGGCCGGAATCCCGAGTTCGGCGGGGGTTACGTCGATCACGATCCAGTTCGACTGCACTTGCCGGAGCTCGTACCGGATCGGGGCCGATGCGACGACGGACAGTTCAACCCCCTGCACCGTCTCCACCGCGGCGACTTTGGTCACGACGGCTGACCCGGCGCGAACACTTCCGGCACCAACCGCGATGACGACAACAAGGACCGCGATACAAACGAGCGCGTAGGGATATCGGAATCGCAGCGCTCCATTCATGGCGGTCTCTCACCTCCACGCCGCTCCCGGGCTCGGATCCACTCACGAAGCATCGTGAGATCCCCACGTTCCCGCCCCGCGGACGGAAACATGTGGAGCGTTCCTTTTTGACATTGTAGTCGGCGATCCTGCTGGGCGCTAGCGGCCACCCATCGATTGGGTAGAAAAACCCGGGATAGCCTCGGCGTCGTGCGGCACCGCAATGTCGCCGGCACGCCCGATCCCGCACCGCCGTTCGGTGTTCTGCGCTGGATCCCCGCTCCTACAGCCCGGCACAACACAGCCGGCCCGGTCCGTGCTCCGGCCAGCCTCCTCGGCGGATCCACCCCAGGTGCTTTGTTCCATATTCATCGTCCGCCAACGCTGCGACACTGAGTGCGGGGCGGGCCAGGTGTGGCCCGCCCCGCCAGATCCTAGTGTCCGTCCTTCGCTTCTCGCGCCTGGATGTCCTGAAGGTAAGTCTCATTGCGCCGTTTCACCGACTCCCAATCAGGGGCCGCATATAACCCTTCAAGAATGGCAACGCCCCCGTCCTCCCGCGACCACGTCAACTCGACCCGGTCGCCCTTGCGACGCTTCTGGGTTGTTGGCAACATGGTGAGCCTGAACTCGATATGGGGGGCTTCCGCAACGTGAAACACGAGATATCTCACGCCGTTTTGACCGATCAACTGGGGTTCGTCGGAAATGCGGCCGACGAGACGTCGAGAACGCTGTCCACGCCCGCGCAGTGCATCAAACAGTCCCATGTACTCTCCCTCCTGATGGGGACGCATACGGCGGTCAGTCCGCCGCAGTAGCGCAGACCGCTGAATCAACCGCGGGCCGGCGGAGGGAGGGAGATCCGAGTTATACTCGATCGACGGAGTGACTGCAACGCATCGAGCACCGCCTGAACACCGTCACGCATCCAAACCGGAGCGGGTGGGCGCAGGCCGACCACGCTGGAACCCTGAACCGACCACGCTTCGGCTGCGCCTTCGGAATCCGTAGCATGATCCAGGGGAAGGGACACGGTAACCGGAAATGAAATCGGCCGCCCGGCCACCGTACCTGCGCGGGCGGACATGGCACTCGCGAAGCAGACCAATACAACGACCGCCAGGCCGCCCTTCCAAAACACACCGATGCGCTGCGTCGCCATGCCTCCTCGATCGAGCGCCGTCACGTCGCTCGGCGTCCCCCTACTTACTACGTCTCAACGCAGAGAGCCGACGGAACAGTTCCATCGGATCCGGCGGGCGATTCACCAATACCCCCGGCTCCGGCTCCGCCGTCGGCCGCGTGGACGCTTAGGCACCCCTTGAGCGAAGATCGGCAGCCCGCCGCGTCAACCGCCGCTGCCCGACCGGCGGCTGATTCGCGCCGACCGTGGCCATTCGGGTCCTCCATGCGACACTGGATTGGTGAGCGGCTTCGGCGGTCAGCCTCACAAGTGTTCCTGATCCTCCGGGGTCAGTCGAAGAGCGACGCTCCGTAACGGAGGACCAGCTGCATTTGGTCCGCAGCTACGTCGGGCTCATAGACTTCGAGATACGTGACATGGTGACCCGCGTCGTTCGGCCGCAACCCTTTATCGATTACCCTTCTCAAGGCGAGCGGAGGATCGCCCGCGGCGCCCATCTTTCCGCTGTTGAGTAGGCCAGAGGTGTGCAGCAGTCTAAACGCAGGAGACTGTCCATACCTGTCGCTCACCTGTTTCAGGCGTGCGAACCAACGGTTTTGGATCATGTTGGCCTCCCTCTCTTGCGGGTTTCCGTTGTTCGCGTTCGACTCCTGCTAGCGTCGGAACCCTGGCCCGGTGCCCACGGGAATGCCAGCTCGGCCGCCCGCGGCCGGGTGCACCATGGACCGCCATGCACATCATTGGAGCCACGGCCCAAGCGAACGGAATGGCTTGACGAGTTGGCATTCCCGGAGTCGGGGGAGGGTGAGTTTGGTCGCAAACTGCGCGGGCGGCGCTCTCCTCGGTGCCGAACCGTGCTGTTCGGTGCAACGATCGAGGAGCCACAAGGCGTGGCTGGGGGAGGAGGATTCGAACCCCCGCTAACGGGTCCAGAGCCCGTCGTCCTACCGCTAGACGATCCCCCAACGAGACCTCACGGGCGCCCTCATTATACTGAGGGCCAAAGAAGCGTGTCAACGCGAATGGCGGACCCATCACGACGCGGGGTGCTCCGGCGGTCGCGGGGACCGCCATCGAACGGACGCCAGCTACGCGCGAGGGAGGCGTCCAGCAGTGGTCAACTCGATCGCCTTGTCGAGCCGTGCCAATACGCGTTCGCGCCCCAGGACCTCGATCAACTCGAACAACCCGGGGCCCACCGTCTTCCCGGTGATCGCCACGCGCAGCGGGTGGATGATGACCCCGCGGGAAACACCAAATGACTCCGCACCGCGCGTGATCGCCCGTTCGATGTCGGAGAGCGTGAAATTCGTAGCGGCGGCCAGAGCCTCACGCATGTACGCGAGCACTTTTGCCACACCGTCTGTGTTGAAATACTTCTGCACCGCCTGCGGATCGTACGTCACGTCGTCGGAAAAGAAGAAGTCGCCGTACACGAGCACGTCGCTTGGCAATCGAAGCCGTTCTCCCATGATGCTGACGACCCGCGCGACGTACGCCCGCTGCTCGGCGGTGACCTCCCCGGTCAACACCGACTGCCGCCGAAGGTAGCCCACGACCAGATCGACGACCCGGTCCGGGTCGCGGCGATAGGCCTCCTGCATGTACACCCCATTCAGCCAGGTCAACTTCTGGACATCGAACACGGCCCCGCTCTTGCCCATCTCCTCGATGCGGAACCGCTCGACGAGCTCGGACACGGAGAACACCTCGCGCCCGTCCTCAGGGTACCACCCCATCAGCGCGAAGAAGTTGACGAGCGCCTCGGGCAGGAACCCCTGGGCCGCGTAGTCGCGCACCGCGGTGTCGCCGTGGCGCTTGCTCAGCTTTTTCCGGTCGACCCCGAGCAGCACCGGCAGATGCGCGACCTTGGGGTGCTCCCACCCGAACGCCTGATACATCAGGAACTGCCGCGGCGTGTTGGAGAGGTGCTCGGAACCGCGGACGATGTGCGTGATGAGCATACCGTGGTCGTCGACGACGTTCGCGAAGTTGTAGAGCGGGGTGCCGTCCGACCGCACGATGATGAAGTCGTCCAGATCGCCCGGCTGGAACTCCACCCGCCCGAGGACCAGATCCTCCACGATGATCGTCGGATGCGCTGCCGGCACCCGAAACCGCAACGTCGGTCGGCGCCCCTGCGCCTCAAATCGCGCACGGTCCGCCGCCGACAGATCCCGGCAGCGGCCTGAATACCGGTACGGCCGCCGCTCCGCGGCGGCGCGGGCGCGCTCCGCCTCCAGTTCCTCCGGGGTACAGTAGCACGGGTACGCGGCCGACCGCGCGACGAGCACCTGCGCCTGCTCGTGGTACAGCCGGCTCCGTTCCGTCTGCCGGTAGGGTCCATACGGCCCGCCGACGTCCGGGCCTTCGTCCCAGTCCACGCCGAGCCAGCGGAGGTCTTCGAGGATGGACCTCTCGTACTCCTCGGTCGATCGGGTGCGGTCCGTGTCCTCGACACGCAGCACGAACTGCCCGCGGTAGTGCCGCGTGAACAACCAGTTGAAAAACGCCATCCACGCGCCGCCGACGTGAAGAAAACCGGTGGGGCTCGGAGCATAGCGGGTGCGCACGGTCATGCGGTCAGCGTAGCACACCACCCGTCTGCGGCGCAAACACGCGGCCGCGCGGACGGCGCGGGACCGATCAGCTCAGCAGGGTGCTGACCGAATCGTTCAGGTGGATGTTGCGCATGGCGCGGGCGAGCAGCGGCGCGCCCGACAGCACGCGCACCTTGTCGAGCCGCTTCTCGGGAGGAATCGGGACGCTGTTCGTCAGCACGACCTCCCGCACGTCCTCGCGGCACACGGCGTCGATCGCCCCTTCCACGAGCACGCCGTGCGTCGCGCACACGTACGCCTCCGGACGCGCGCCCTGTTCCCGGATCGCGTCGAGCGCCGCGCACATCCGATCGGGCGTATCCACGATCCGATCGACCACGACGGGTACCCGTCCCGCCACGTCGCCGACGACCTGGGTCAGCGGGCCGGCGCCATGGAGTTGGCCCCGCTGGAACACCACCGCGAGCGGCAGGTGCAGCCGCTCGGCCAGCCGGAACGCGGTCTTGACGGCACTGTCGTCCGGCGCCACCACGACCGCATCCGAGAGGTCGCGCGTCCCGAGATACTCCGCGAACAGCGGAAGCGCGCGCAGATGGTCCACCGGGATCTCGAAGAACCCCTCGATCTGGTCGGCGTCGAGGTCCAGTGCGAGCACGCGGTGCACGCCGGCGCTCTGGAGGAGATCCGCCACGAGGCGTCCAGTGATCGGCGACCGCGGCGCGTGCTTCTTGTCCTGCCGCGCATAGCCGTAGTACGGCATCACCGCGGTGATGCGCCCCGCGGACGCCCGGCTGAGCGCGTCCACCATGACGAGCAGCTCCATGAGATTCTCGTTGACCGGCGGGCACGTCGGCTGGATGATGAACGCATCTACGCCGCGGACGCTCTCCTCGTACCGCGCGTAGATCTCGCCATCTTCGAACCGCCGAATGGTGACGCGGCCGAGAGGCAACCCGAGCTCGGAGGCGACCTCCTCGCCGAGCGCGCGGTTCGCGGTCCCGCAGAACACTTTCATGTCGCCGTCGGAAAGGCTGTCATCGAACCGCCGACCCCCGCCGGGACGCCGGTCGAGCCTAGCGCGCCTGGACCAGGAAACGGATGGCGGTTCGCTCTTCGCCTTCAATCTCCACCTTGGTGAACGCCGGGATCGCGATCAGGTCGATGCCGTTCGGAGCGACAAACCCACGTGTGATGGCGATCGCCTTGACAGCTTGATTCACGGCACCGGCGCCCACGGCCTGAAGCTCGACCGATCCCTTCTCCCGCAGCACCGCAGCCACCGCACCCGCCACGGCCTTGGGCTTCGAGTCGGCCGAGACCTTCAGAACCTCCCCCATGCGGCCACGGCTCCTTCGTTCGCTGCGCCAGCGACCGATCCGGCCCCCTATTCCATGATACGCGGGGGAACTCCTTCAGAAGCGCGTCGGGCGGGCTTGTCACGACCCGGACGCAGGATGCAGCAACGCGCGGAGACGCTGCCCGTAGACGACCGCCATGAAGTGCGGGATCGCGAGCTGCCGGCCAAAGCGTCTCGGCTCGCGCAGGAGTCGGTAGCACCATTCGAGGCCCAGCGTCTGCCACACCCGCGGCGCGCGCCGGGCGCGCCCGGTCCACACGTCCAAGGCGCCCCCGATCCCCATTGCGACGGGCACGCTGAGGTCCGCGAGCCGCTCCGAGAGCCAGCGCTCCTGGCGTGGCGCCCCCAGTCCCGCGAGCAGGACGGTCGGCGCTGCGTCACGAATCGCGCGCACGACGTCGCGGTCGGCGTCCGGCGAGAAGTACCCGTCCCGCGCACCCACAACCAGAAGCCCAGGGTACCACGCGCGTAGGCGCGCTGCGGCACCGTCGGCCACGCCAGGACGACCGCCGAGGAGGTAGACGCGCCACTGACGCCGCGCGGCCTCTTGACACAGGCGGGCCGCGAGGTCGATGCCCGGCACGCGCCCCGGCAGCGTGCGGCCGAGCTGCCGCGATCCCCACACGACACCAACCCCGTCCGCGACGACCAGGGACGCCCGGCGCAGGATCCCCCGTACGTCCGCGTCCCTGCGCGCGAGCATCACCATCTCCACGTTGACCGTAACGACGAGGCGGGGGTCCGGTTGCAGGGCGAACTCAACGATCCGCGCCGCGGCGCCGTCGAGGTCGATCGGGTCGAAACCGACCCCGAGAATGTCGATCCGGCTCATGCGAGTAGGTCCGCCGCGAGCGCTGGCGCAAGCTTCGCGCGGTCTCGCAGCGGCGCGGCCGCCGCCAGGAGACGCGCACGGTTCGCCGCGCGCTCCGCGACGGCTCGGTCGATCGACGCGACCAGATCGTCAGGCGCAATCGACTCGGCGCCGGCCGGATCGGGCTCGCCGAGCTCTCGCGCCAGCGCGGTCACTTTTGGATCGTAGGCGACGGGAACGATCGGCACACCCTGGGCCGCCGCGAACAGCAGCGCGTGCAACCGCATCCCCACCAGCACATCGAGTGCCCCCACCAGCGCGAGGATCTCGCGCGGGCCGAGCGGGGCACGCACCACCGTCGCGATGTCCCCGAGTTCGCCCGCCACCTCATCGGCGACCGCCAGGTCCCACGGCCGATGCATCGGCAACAACACCCAGCGCACGCCCAGGCGGGCGGTCACCGCGCGCGCCGCCGCGACCGCCGCCCGCACCGCGGCGCCGGATCCCCACGCCCGCAGCGCGAGGCCGAAGCGCGGTCCCGCGCCCCACCGGGCCCGCTCAGCCACCGCCGCGGCCGACCAGTCCGGCTCGAGAAGCCATGACGGGTCGGCGCTGACGACGATCCTGGGGCGCCGGACACCGAGCGACGCAAGCACGCTCTGCGACGTGCGGTCGCGCAGCGTCACAAGATCCACGCGGTCGACCACGTAGGCGACCCCGGCGCGGACGGTAGCCCGGGTCGGCGGTTCGATCCCCTGGGCGTGCACGGCCGTCCGGCGCGCGAGGCGCCGCCCCAGGCTGAGCACGCCGAGATAGTACCAAGGGCTGCGCCAGCTCGTCGCGTCCTGAAAGAGACTGCCGCCACCGCACAGAAGCAGGTCGGCCCCGCGGAGCACGCCGGCGATCGCGCCGGGCGCCGTGCGGGCAACGCCGCGGATACCATGGGTCCTCGCGGTCGCGTCCGGTGCCGCCGAGAGCACGGCGATCTCGGCATCCGGCCGGCGGCGCCGCAGTTCTTGGACGGTCGCCGCGAGCACCGCTTCGTCTCCGAGATTGTCGAACCCGTAGTAGCCGGAGATAACAATCCGGCTCATGCCATGCGTGACGCCCCGGGGGACGCTCGGGAAGAGTCGCCGTCCACGGCCGGTCCCCACCAACGGCGCGCCCACCACAGCAGCGCAACGAGCACGCCGCCGAGCACCGAGCCGATCGCGAGCGCGTAGACCGTCCGCATGAACGCGTAGACGAGCGGGGTGTGGATGTGCGAGAACGAGTTGACGAGCCCGACTTGGCCGATCGCCCCGATCACCGCGGCCGGCAGGATCCAGCGCCGCAACCCGGCGGCCGCAAGGGCGAATGCCAGCACCATGAACGGGTCGCCGACAAGGTACTCCTTGGTCCTCGGTCGCGCGATCAGGACCCGCTCCAGCACGACGCGGCTCTTCAGCTCGAGACCGCCGAGGAGGGGCAGCCCGGAGTTGCCGGTGCGACCGAGCGCGAACACCACCGCGGTGGCGATGACGATGATCGCGATGCCGTACTCGAGCAGCAGGGGCTGCCGTAGCCACCCGCGCAGCCGCCGCCACAGCTCGCCCGGCGCCACGTCCGCCGCGGCCAGCAGCAGACCGAGGACGATCACCGGCACGACGTGGGCGAGCTTCACGCCGAGGAACTCCCGCACTTCCATCATGAAATCCCACTCGCTCAGCAACGCCGCCATCACGAGCGCGCCCAACACGCTCACGAGCGACACGGTCCACAGCCCGACGACGCCGCGCGCGAACGCCCGCAGCCCCGACCGGGTCGGCGCGGCCCGCCGCCCCGCGATGTCCTCCCGACGGGCCGCCGGCACCAGCCACATCATCCCGAGTGTGGGGAATGTCAGCGCGGCCAGGAACGCGAGGGCCTCGCGCCACAGGGTCACGTGGTGGAGCGCGAGCGCCGCCACCGTAAGCACGGCGCCGACGCCGACCCACAGGTGCAGCCGCGCGACCGGCAACGGGCGCGCAAGCGCGCCCCACACCTCGGCCGTGGCGATCGCCGTGACCGATACCGTTCCGAGCGCCGCGAGGCCGAACAAGGGCGCGGGCGTGCTCATCACGGGCAACGGCGCCGCCTTACCGAGCTTGTAGCCAGCCTGCGTCAGCTCGTCCGCGATCGACTTCACATAATCGAGGTTCGTCTGCATCTCGTCCACGCCCGCGGTCGTGCTCAGAAACGGACGGACGTAGAGGATCCGCACATTGCGCTCGCGCGCCGCGAGCACGAACTTGTCGCGCGCGTCCTCCGGCGTTGACGTTGCGAGTTCCTGCGGCGTCATGCTGAAGACGCGGATCATGTCCGGGGCGACGAGTCTCGTCAACCCATCTTCGCCCTTCTGCTTGCGGGTCGCGATGAACGACTCGATGCGGCCGAACGCGAACCCCGCCGACTTCATCTGGGCGGCGACGTCGGGGATCAACGCGTCGTACCCCAGCACTTGATCGCGGTCGAAGATCAGCGTGAACGGCTGGCCCGCCTGCCGGAGGTCCACGAAGAACGCGTCGAGCCCACCCGGCGCGACGTAGTGGAAGTTGAGCACGCGCAACTCCGCCGCGAGCTCGCGATCGTGGAGTGCCTGAATCGCGCCCGGCGGCACCCCGAGCGACGCATCCTCCACCTCTTGGCCGCGCGCGCCAATCTCGAGCACCGGGCCGCTCCCCTCGCGCATGACCGCGCGATCGGCCCCCAATTGGTCGGCGAACCCGCGCTGGACCAGTCGCAGCACCGCCGGCTCGCCGACCACGTACGTGCTGTTCGGGTGAATCCGCCCCTGCCGCGCCATGTCCAAGAGCGGACCGCCGAGGCTGCCGGTGCGGACGGCGTTCAGCGCGTCGGTGCCCGTCATGTACGCGATCATTCCCGTGTTGGCCAAGCGCCGGAGCGATGCAGCGTACAGCGTCACGCTCCGTACGCCGCGCTCGCGCAGCGCCGCGTACAGCGTGCCGAGGTCCATGCCGTCCCGTCGGGCCAGGGTCGTCCAATCGTCGCCGTCGGCCGTGATCTCCACAGTATGGTAGGCGCGCTCGACTTCGGAGCGGTGGCCGAGAATCACAAACGCCGCCACCACCCCCAACACGGCGCAGACGGTCAGCACGGGGTAGCGGCGCGCGAGCGTTCGAACCATTGCCGTCATCGCGCCACCCCCGCGGGCCTACCGCGTCCCCGCCGCCGCATCCACGATCACCTCTCCCTCGCCCACCGTCACGCCCGTGAGGTGCAGACCGAACGGCAGTGCCCCCACGTCCAGTACCGGGTTCAACCCCCCGATCAGCTGCGCCACGATCGCGCTCGGGACCGGCACGCCGGCGACCGTCACGCGATCCAGGGCGAGATCTGCCGCGTGCTCGCCGCGCAGCACCAGCCGGCCGGTCCCGACCGCCTGGAGCGACATGCCGAGCACGCCGACCGTGGCGGCGAGGGAAATCCGTCCCGGGTGCAACGTCACGACGGCGTCCCGCACCGAGGGCTGCGCGCCGAGCATGCTCTGCAGCGCGTCCTGCGCCACCGTGAACCGCGCGACGGCCGAACCGAGCGAGCGGATCGAGACCTGGCGCTCCGCGTAGAGCGCGCCGGCGTCCATCTGCACGCGGTCCAACGTGGCGTCAAGGGACTGCACCCGCAACGTACCGACGCGCAGATTCCTGGCGGCCACGGTGAGAACGTCCACGCGTCCCCACCACAGCGCCGCCGGCGGCCACGCGGTGACCTCCACCCGCACGCGCTCCGCGTCCAGCGCCCGCACGAGCGCCATGTCCAGGGCGGCGGACGCGACCGTCGGCCCTCCCACGCTTACCCCGACCGCGACCACCAGCGCCACGACGACCGCCCACCACAAGACGCCGGCCCGAACGCCGGCCTTGCGCGGCGTCCGGTTGGCCGAGTCCGAAGCGTTCCACCGCGCCGCGGCCATTCTCAGGAGGGCGCCTGCGGTTCGGTGCCGCGGCGGTCCGCGCCGGCGCTCACCTCGCCGGCCTGCGCGGGCGCGCGGCCGAGTCGAAGGTAGGCGTCGATGAACGGGTCCAACCCGCCGTCGAGCACCGCCTGCGTGTTGCCGGTCTCGACGCCGGTGCGATGATCCTTCACGAGCGTGTACGGGTGCAAGACATACGACCGAATCTGGTTCCCCCACGCGGCGTCGCGGTGTTCCCCGCGGATCGCCGAGAGCTTCTGCTGCTGTTCCTCTTGGCTGCGCTCGAACAGGTGCGCCTGGAGCAGCTTCATCGCGGTGAGCTTGTTCGCGTGTTGGGAGCGTTCGTTCTGGCACTGGACGACGATGCCGCTGGGCAGGTGGGTGATCCGGACGGCGGTCTCGACCTTGTTGACGTTCTGGCCGCCGGCGCCACCCGATCGGTACGTATCCACGCGCAGCTCGTCGTCACGAATCTGCACCTCGGTCGCCTCGACCTCAGGGATCACATCGACGAGGGCGAAGGAGGTGTGGCGGCGGTGCGCCGCATCAAACGGCGAGAGACGGACGAGCCGATGGACGCCGCGCTCGCCCCGCAGATAGCCGTACGCGTTCGGGCCGGAGACGATGACGGTCGCGCTCTTCAGGCCCGCTTCCTCGCCGGGCGACATGTCGACGACCTCGGTGCGATAGCCGTGGGTCTCGGCCCACCGAAGATACATGCGCAACAACATTTCGGACCAGTCCTGGGATTCCGTACCACCCGCGCCGGCGTGTACCGAAAGGATGGCGTTGCTCGCATCGTGCTCACCCGCAAGCAGCGTCGCCAGTTCGAAGCGATCGAGCCGCCCGCCGACCGCTTCCAGCTCGCGCTCAACCTCGGCGAGCGTCGCCGCATCCTCGCTCCCGGCGAGCTCCACCAGCTCACGCAGGTCGCCGATCTCGCGATCGAGATCGGTCAGCTCGTCAATCCGGGAGCGAAGCCCGGCGACCTCCTGCGAGACGCGCCGGGCGGCGTCTTGGTCATCCCAGAAACCCGGTTGCTGCATCTGCCGTTCGAGATCCGCGACGCGGGCGCGCATGCGGGGAACGTCAAAGATGCCTCCCGATACCGCTGAGGCGCTCCTGATAGCCTTCGAGCGTACGCTTCAGTTCCTCGACCGTCACTGCCGACCCCCAACTCGTACACGTCGCCGAGGCCGACCCGCGGCGCACGCCGCGCGGCCCGACGTCCCATTATATCACTCACCAGGGTGAAAGCAAAAAACCGAGGAAGACCGCGCCCGCGCCGTGCGCCACCGCGAGCGCGGGAACCTGCGGCCACCGCGTCCGAATCGCGCCGAAGGCGAGCCCCGCGCAGCAACTCCACACCATGGCCTCCGCGCCCCTCGGCGAGGCGGCGAGCAACCCGAGCACCGCGGACCACGCGACCGCGACGCGCCAGCCGCGCCAGGCGAGCGCGGCACCGTACACGAGTCCTCGCAGCCACCACTCCAAGGTCAGGCCGACGACGAGCACCTGCACCAGGCTCCCTACCCACCACCCGCCCGCCGGGGACCCGAAGGTCACCGGCGCGCCCTGCGACGCGAACGCTTGCGCCGCGACGCCCACCACAACCCCGACCACGGCCAGGCCCGCAACCGCGGCCGGCACGAACCCGGCCGCCTGGAACCCCAGGCTGCGCACCGGCCGACCGATGCTGAACACGACGTTCGCCCCCAACACCGCCAGCACCGGCAGCGGCACCGGCGCACCCGCGACGAGCAGGCCGGGCGTCCGCGCGGCATCGGCGCCCCATGCCACGGCGGCGATCGCGAGCAACGGGGCGACGGACACGGTGAGCAGGCGGACGAACGCAGGATCCGCGGGAGGCATCCCGCCGACCCAAGCCCGCCGCGCGAGCAGCACCGTGCCGATGGCGACGGTAGCCCACGGGAGCAGGTCGCCGTATCGGGCGTACGGCGTCAACCTGGCCGTCGCGGCAATGCGCGCCACCAGGACGCCGCGGGCCCCGAGCGGCAGCATTGCCACGACGCGGCCGTGGGGGTCGATCACCTCGCTGATGCCGCTGTTCGCGGCACGAAGCAGGTAGCGCCCTTCCTCGATCGCCCGAAACGCCGCCGCGGCGGCGTGCTGCTCCGCCGGGGCAGGGCCGGAGAACCACGCGTCGTTCGTGAGCACCGCGAGGAGATCGGCGCCGCCCAACACGGTGTTGCGGGCGATCTCGGGAAACACGCTCTCGAAGCAGATCGCGATCCCCACCGGCCCGCTCGGCGCCGGCAGCACGCCGGGCGTCCGACCGGCGCGCTCGCCGAACTCGGCGAACGGTACCAAGTGCATCTTGTCGTAGCGACCCACAAGGGCACCCGCGGGCGAGAACGCGAACGCGGAGTCGGTGGTCCCGCCCTCCAGGCTGCTTGCGATCAGCGCGACGGGACTCCGACGGATCCATCTCCCGATGCGGGCGAGCGCGGCGGCGTCGCCGGCGACATCCGTCGGAAACGCGGTCTCCGGCCACACCACGAGCTGAGCCCCGCGTGACGTAGCCTCGCTCGTGAGCGTCTCGAGGACCGCGAGTTGCGCGCGTGTGTCCGACAGGGTCGTGGGCCCGCGGGGGGGCGCGTTCGGCTGCACGACCGCGGCGGTCACCGCACCCGAGGGCCCGGCTGGCGCAACCGGGGTCTGCAGCGCCGACCACCCCCACCCGACGGTTCCCGCGATCAGCGCCGCCGCGGCCAGACACGCGCTCACCGTGGCGCGGCGGACGACCACGTTTGCCAGAAGCGCGTTCGCCAGCACAACGATGAAACTGACGCCCCACACCCCGGCGACTGACGCAAGTTGCGCCACCGGGAGTGCCCCGTGCTGCGACTCTCCCACGAGCGCCCAGGGAAATCCGAGCGGGCCCTGGCTCCGCACGAACTCACCGACAACCCACACGAGGGGCATCCAGAGCAATCCGAGGGCGTCGCCGCGCCCGCGTTGCGCCCACGCGGCGGTCGCGGTCGCCGCGCCGGGGAAGACCGCGACGAGCGCCACGGCGGACACCCACACGACGGGGCCGAACGCCGTGAGCCACCACAACACGCCGCCGAACGCGACCAATCCCCAACAGTAGCCGAGGCGAAACGCGGTCCGCGGAGTTTCGGTCGCCGCCGCGACACACAACGGCACAAGCGCGACCCATGCGAGCCATCCGAGGTCGAACGGGGGAAACGCCGCCGCGTACGCGGCGCCGGCGAGGAGAACCGCGAGGAACCGCGGCGCTGTCACACTAGCTCATTCACCCCGGCCGTGGCACTTCTTGTACTTCTTCCCGCTGCCGCACGGGCACGGGTCGTTGCGCCCGACCTTGGCCACGCGGACCTGTGTCGCGGTCCCGCCGCCCCCGACCGCCGCCGCGGCTGGCTGCGGACGCCCCGCATCGCCGCCGCCGCTCTCTCGGGTCACGCGGTATCCGGTCCGCGCCGGGGTGCGAACCGCGGGACCGGCGTCCCTGGAGGGCGCCGCCGCCGCGGCCTGGACCTGCACGAGGTACAGGAACCGGACCGTCTCTTCCTGCACGTCCCGCTTGAGCTGCTCAAACAACCCGTATCCTTCCTTCTGATACTCAATCAGCGGATTCGCCTGTCCGTACGCCCGGAGCCCGATGCCCTCGCGGAGCGCGTCCATCGCGTACAGATGGTCGATCCACTTGCGATCCAGGGTCTGCAGCAGAATGATGCGCTCCAGCTCGCGCATCGTCTCCGGCCCGACCGCCTGCTCCTTGGCCTCGTACGCGGCCAGCGAGGCCTCCAACACGTGTTCGGTCACGCCGTCGGCGTCGAGCCCGCGCAACTGCTCCACGGTGAGGTCGGGAGGCAGCGGGATCACATGCCGAACCTCCTGTAGCAGCCCGTCGAGGTCCCACTCTTCCGGCCGCGACTCCGTGGAGCAGAATCCCGCAACGAGATCGTCGACGAGCTGCTCGATGAAGTCCAGGATGTTCTCCCGCAACCCTTCGCCGAGGAGGACCTTGCGGCGCTCGCCGTAGATCACCTGCCGCTGGACGTTCATCACGTCGTCGTACTCCAACACGTGCTTCCGCACGTCGAAGTGGTACGATTCGACCTTCTTCTGCGCGTTCTCGATCTGTCGTGTCACCAGCGCGTGCTCGATCGGGACGTCATCCTCGATGCCGAGCTTCTCCATGATGCCGGCGATGCGTTCGCCGGCAAACAGACGCATCAGTTCGTCGTCCAGGGCGACAAAGAATCGGGACGAGCCCGGATCACCCTGGCGTCCGGCGCGGCCGCGCAGCTGGTTGTCGATGCGGCGCGCTTCGTGCCGTTCGGTCCCGACGATGTGCAGCCCGCCCAGCGTGCGCACCTTCTCCGCGTCCCCCGCCTCGGGCGGGTTGCCGCCGAGCAGGATGTCCACGCCGCGCCCCGCCATGTTGGTGGCGATCGTCACGGCGCCCGACCGACCGGCCTGGGCGATAATCTCCGCCTCACGCTCGTGGTACTTCGCGTTGAGGATCTGGTGCGGAATGCCGCGCCGGCGGAGGAGCGCCGACACCGCCTCGCTCTTCTCAATGGAACGCGTGCCGACAAGCACCGGCCGCCCCTTCTGGTGCCACTCAGCGATCTCGTCCGCGACCGCCTTGAACTTCGCCTTCTCATGCTTGTAGACGAGGTCCGGCGCGTCCTTGCGGACCATCGGCTGGTGGGTGGGAATCGAGACCACGGGCAGGTTGTAGATCTGCGTGAGCTCCGCTTCCTCGGTCTTGGCCGTTCCGGTCATCCCCGCAAGCTTGTCGTACATGCGGAAGAAGTTCTGGAACGTAATCGTGGCGAGGGTCTGGGACTCCTTCTCGATCTTCACGCCTTCCTTGGCCTCGATCGCTTGGTGCAGCCCGTCGCTGTACCGCCGTCCGAACATCAGGCGACCCGTGAACTCGTCCACGATCAGCACCTGGCCGTCCTTGACGACGTACTCGACGTCGCGGTGGTACAGGGTGTGGGCGCGCAACGCCTGCTGCGCATGGTGCATCAGCTCGATGTGCTTCGGATCGGTGAGGTTGTCGATGCCGAGCCACCGCTCGAACTGGCTCACACCCTGCTCCGTCAGCGTCGCGGTCTTGAGCTTCTCGTCAACGTGGTAGTCCTGCTCGGCGGCGAGACGGGGCACCAGCTTGGCAAACTGGTAGTAGAGGTCCGTAGACTGCTCCACCTGGCCGGAGATGATGAGCGGCGTCCGCGCCTCATCGATCAGGATAAAGTCGACCTCGTCGACGATCGCGTACCGGAGCTCACGCTGGACGAGATCCTCCCCTCGGATCACCATGTTGTCACGAAGGTAGTCGAACCCGAACTCGTTGTTCGTGCCGTACGTGATGTCCGCGAGGTATGCCTCGCGCCGGTGGACCGGGCGGAAGTGCACGAGCCGCTCGTCACCGTGGTGGGCCGCGTCATGATACGTGGGATCGTAGAGCCCGGCAAACTCGTGCGTGATCACGCCCACGCTGATCCCGAGCAGATGGTAAATCGGCCCCATCCACCCAGCGCCGACCCGCGACAGATAATCGTTCGGCGTGACCAGGTGTCCCCCGCGTCCCTCAAGCGCGTTCAGCGCCAGGGGGAGCGTCGCGACCAGCGTCTTGCCCTCGCCGGTCTTCATCTCGGCGATCTTCCCGCTGAACAGCACCGCGCCGCCGATCAACTGGACGTCGTGGTGGCGCTGGCCCAGCGCCCGCTTCGACGCTTCGCGGACCACCGCGAACGTCTCGGCCATCACGTCGTCGAGCGGCTCGCCACCGCGGACGCGCTCACGCAACTCGTCCATCTTCGCGCGCAGCGCGTCGGTGGACAGGCCCTCGAGATCGGGCTCCATCGCATTCACGTCGCGCACGAGCGTGTCGCGCAGGTGTTTCACGATGCGCTCGCTACTGTCACCGAGCAGATTCTGGAAGAGCTTCAGCATTCGATCGCTCCTGAAGTCGCGGGCACGCCCCTCGACCACGGGTCGCCCACGGACGCTACGGTGCCGCCGGTCCTCCGGCTCCTACTATATGATTCACCAATCCCGCGCTCCTTAGCCTAACGTACGCCCACGCCCATTATAGTCCAGGCTGTCTACACCGGGGGCGGGCGCAGGCTGCCGCGCGCGTCAGGGCGCAGGCAGCCGGAGCTTGCGGGCGTATCCCGCCAGGGAATCGTCGTGCGCGACCCGCACGCGCTCCAGCTCGTACGGGCGGCTCGCGGCACTGACGAACCCCGGGATCTCCGTCACGGCGCCACGGTAGCCAAGGTCGGAGAGGCTCCGTTCCACGCTTTGGGAGTATCGGCCGGAGGGGTACGCGAAGAACGTGACCGAGTCTCCTGCCCACTCGCCGATGAAACGTTTACTGTGTTCGAGCTCGAGGCGGGCAATCGACGGCGGCAGAGCGGAGAAATCGACGTGGTGCTGCCCGTGGGATCCAAACGCCATCCCGGCGGCGGCCATTTCCTTGATCTGCGTCACCGTCAGGTGATCGGGCGTCCCCACGGTGGACGTCACGACGAAGAACGTTCCCGTGAACCGGTACCGGCGGAGCAGCGGGAACGCGACGGTATAGTTGTCCTCGTACCCGTCGTCGAAGGTGAGGACGATTTCCGGCCCGGACGCCGGTGCGTGCCGGACCATGTGCGTCCACATGTCGTCGAGCGTGATCGAACGGAACCCGTGCCGCCGCAGGAATCGGAGCTGCGCCTCGAACGCGGGCGCCATCACCGTGAGGCCCACGGTGATCGGATCGCGCGCGGACAGCACCGTATCGATCCGGTGATACATCAGCACCGGGACCGCCGTCTGCGCGGCCATTCCTCGCGTCGGCACGCCCGGCGCCGCACAGACGACCACGCAGGCGATCGCCGCCGCCCGCGCAAGCGCGGTCCAGACCGGCCGTACAGGCACTAGCGGGTACCGAGCCCGAGTACGGTGCGGTTGATGGCGTCGAGCGTGGCGTGGACCATCGCCTCCCGGGCGTCGTTGCGCACCACGGCCGACCCGCTGAGCGTCTCTTCGTCCGGGCCCAACCACGAGACGACCACCAAGGCGATCTGGTGAGCGCCGGCCAACACAGCGGTCGCGGACTGCACGACGAATAACGCGTCTGCGCGCAGGTACGTCTCCACGGCGCGCAGGGTCGCCTGCGCGACGAGTTCGAGCAGGTGGGACGCCGCGTTGGGCCCGGAGGCCGCGCCTTCGTAAATCAGCCCGTCGTGCTCGAGTTGTACGCGTACCTCGGCCGACGACCGGAGCCGCGACACCGTCAGCCCGACGGACTTGAGCCGGGACCGCACCGGCGACGGACCCGACTCGGCCTGGCCGGGGCGCAGGCCCGCGACCCTCACGTGCCCCGGCTCCAGGCTGACGCCGAACTGCGCCGCGAGCGTCGCGATCACATCCGCAACGATCACCTTGGGGCTACGCTCGGCCGAGGCCAACACGTGCACACGAGCGATCGCCCCGTCCTCTCCGAGATCCACCCGCACGGCCGACACGCCGCGGAGACGGCGCACCGCTTCCTCGGCCTCGTGCGCCAGCGACCGCCGCGGTTGCTCCATCATCGCCCCCCCTTGGGATCCGGCGAACCGGTCCGGCCCGCGCGCGAAGGCCGCCGGGCCCCTCCGGAACTCCGTGCGCCGGCCTCGCGTTCCGAACGCGGCGACGACCGCCTTCGTACCGTACTGTTCATCCCCCGGCGCCGCCGCTCCTGTCCGGCCCCTACCCGTCACGCCGCACGCGCTCCACGACCGGACCGGCCGGCTACAGGTGCCACCGCGCCCGGAGCCGCCCGAGGCCTCCGTCACGATCGAGCGCGTGCACCGCGGCAGAGACAGCCGAGGCCAGATCCGGGGCGTCCTTCGACACGACGACGACCCGCGGAACGGGGGCGCCGAAGCCGCCGACGACCCGCAGTCCGGCGTGACTGGCCGCATAGTCGAGCACCAGGGGGGCGTCGGCGACCGCAGCCCGCGCACGGCCCTGCGCCACCGCCGCAAGCGCCTCTTCGGGCAGGTAGGTGAGATCCGGGATCGCCCCCGCGTCCTGCGCCACCGCCACCCCTCGGCTCCCGGCGGCCACCGCCACGTGGAGGCCGCGCAGTCCGTCGAGCGACCCGACGGCGCTGCGCCCCTGGGACAGGATGGCTTGTTGTGACGTGTAATACGGGTCGGACGGTAGCCCAGGCACGACGGCCTGCGGTGCGACCCCAACCACCGCGTCTGTGTCCGCCGGCACTCCGTCGCGGACCGTCAGGATCGGTGTATCAACGACCACGAGCCGGACGCCCAGCGATCTGGCGAGCAACGTCGCCAACTCGATGTCAAATCCGGCCGGCGCGCCGTCCCGGCGAAACGCCATCGGTGGATACGACAGGTCCACGGCAACTCGGAACACCCCGGCGCGGCGAATCTTGTCCACCGTCGGCCCGACGGCGGCGACATGCGGTGCCGCCGGGAGCGGGGGTACCTGCCCCGTACGAGCTCCGCAGGCTACGAGCGCAAGCGCTGCGAGCGCGGGCACCGCGACGCGCCGAAGCCACGACGAGCGCGCCGCGGCACGCAACGGGCCGCACCAGAGCGTCACGAGACCCACGTGTGTCTCAACCGTGCCCGTTCCTGCGGACGTGCGGGACCGTGTCCACGGACATCGGCGGACGGTGTTGCCGCCGATTCGCGCGCCGGAAGTCCGCCGGCGACGGACGCACACCATCGCTCGTCGGGCCATCGACGATAACGGCTCGACGGCATGCTCTTGGGTTCACGCGCCACGTACACGGAGTGAGTGCTGCGCCCACGTCAACGAACTGGTGGCTGCCCCTACGCCCGGCGCTGCTGCGCGCGGAGTTCACGAAAGCAATCGGGGCAGTACACTGGCCGGTCGGTTCGGGGCCGAAACGGAACCTGTGTCTTGGACCCGCATTTCGTGCGGATCGCGTCGAACATCTCGCGAGGCAGTCCCGCGACGGACTCGCGAGAGCGCTTCCGGACGTCCCGGCAATCTTTGCACCGCAACGGCTCGTTCGTAAATCCCTTCTTGGCATAGAATTCTTGTTCCCCCGCCGTGAAGACAAATTCCTTGCCGCAGTCGAGACACTGGAGGGCCTTGTCCGCGAACCCCAAAGTACATTCCCCCAGGGACCGGTGCCGGCAAAACGTGCGGTGCAAGTCAAGCGATCAACGTTGGGTTTACTCACATTATACGACCACCTGCGATGGCATGACAAGCAACGGAGGGACGATCCTCCGCCTCGACGAACCCATGAGAAGAGGTGAACGGCACGATGCGACGCGTCTGCGTACCCCGTATGTGGCGACTCGCGGCGACCTGGGGCGCCGTGTTGACGCTGGCGTGGGCTGCGTGCGCCCTCTCGCCCGTCCCGTTGGGGGCCCAGCCGTCCTACCCCCTCTATTTCAACTTCAAGATCCCGCTGGTGCTCCCGGGGTTTTCGGTGACCGACCCCAATGCGGTCCAGACACCACCCATCGGCGGTGTGATCCCGCCTCCCGGGAGTCCCAACGATCAGAACGTGCAAACCTTCTACTCCGGGACGATCGCGGGCACGCTCGGCGGCGTGGCCATCAAGACGGGCAAGTTTCGCTACGGTCTCGGCGCCAGCAAGTCCGCCGGCGGCGGGACGTTCTCGTTGACGACCGCCGCCGGATCGACCAACGGCCAGATCCTGCTCACGGTCAACGGAGATCGCACGACGCTGCTGTTCTTCGGGGTTTACCTCGGTGCTCGGATCGAGTTCACCCTCGTCACGAACGGCATGTTGATCGGTGGAGAAGGGTACGCGGCCAACGGGCTGGCACCAACGGGATTCGCCTCCCATGACGCGTATATGGCGGCGGTACAGAAGGCGGTCGCATCGACGCAGGACGCATCGCGGCAGCAGATCATCTCCGCGGCCGACACCAACCAGCGCCTCGTTCGGGACTACCAGCAACACAGCCACTAGCGCCGCCCCCCCCCACGCGATCCATCGCGTCTCCCGGCCGCGCTCGACGCGGGCGGCTACACGTCCATTCGCCGGAGGACATCGGCCAGCACGCGGTCCGCGCCAAAGTACTCTTCCGCGATCTCCCGCGCCGCCCGGGCGTGAAGGGTGTAGTCGGCGTTGATCCGAGCGACACTCTCCACGATATCTTCCATCGTGCGAAACGCGAACAACCCGCGCCCGGTCGGCACCGCGTTACCGAAGCCGGTGTCCTGAGTGATCACCGGGCGGCCAGCCGCCAGGTAGCACGCGCTCCGGTCGCTGAACCACCCGCTCCGCAGCCGGATGTTCTGGTCTTTCGCCACGGTAAACTCCCCGCGCGACGAGCGGATGTACTCACGGTAGGGGTCGAGGTCTCTGGAGAGGGCGAGGGCGTCGCGCACTCGCCAGCCATACCCCGCGAGTTTGCGTACCGTCTCGGCGTCGCCACACGCGAGTGTCAACTCGAACGGCACCGCGGCGTGGCGGGGAAGCTCGATGAACTTCAGAAACTCCTCGTGCTTGCTCCACCGATAGGTCTCACCGTTCCACTCGACGTCGTTGGACTGACTCCAGTTGGCCACGGTGGTCAGGGGCGCGTCGTCGGACGGCGGGGGGCCCGGGTTCCACCAATCGAGGACCACGGCGGGACGCGTCCCCGACCACGTGAACCGCTCGACGGGCACGCCGCAGTCCGGCGCGCCCAGGTTCTCCCCGTACGTGAAGTGGTGCGTGTGCGTCTCGAGCATCGCAATCGCCTCCGCATCTCCCTTGGCGACCTCGATCTGGCTCCGCACGGGATCCGTCTCGAGGTAAACGCGCACGGGCACGCGGAGGTGCTCGTCGCCAAGCATGGTCGCTCCCGAAAGATTGATGAGCGCGTCGGCGCCCTCGAACAGATCGGTGAGCCGGCGCTCGTTCATGCCGTACACCCGCCGCCCTCGCGACGCGGCACGAAACGCCCACTGTGCATCAAGGCCGCGTCGGGCCATCAGACGCGCCAGGTACGCGACCGTATAGCTGGGGTCGTCCGTCACCGTGTTGCGCTCCGCGTCATACGGCCACGCGCCCGTGTCCTCAACGTAGGCAACATCGCAGCCGAGCCGCCGGAACCCCTCGAGGTAATGGAGCGTCTGCCACGCAACGCCGGCAAACGGCAGCCGGCCCGCGATGCCCATCACGACCAGGCGCGGACGCCGGGTCATGCGTCCGCCGACCCGCCGGGCGCGCCATGGCTCGCGAGCGCCGGGTCGTGTGGGACGAACACCGTCTGCTGGCGGCACAACCTCGCGTAGAGGCCGTTCCGGTCCATCAGGTCGGCGTGCCGCCCCTCCTCGACGACGGCGCCCTCGTCGAGGACCAGGATCCGGTCGGCCCGCCGGATCGTGGAGAGCCGGTGGGCGATCACGAACGTCGTGCGGTGCTTCCCCAGCCGCTCCAACGCCGCGAGCAACCCCGCCTCCGTGAGCGCGTCCACCGCCGAGGTCGGTTCGTCGAGGATCAGGATCGGCGCGTCCTTCACAAACGCCCGCGCGATGGACAGACGCTGTTTCTCGCCGCCCGACAGGGTCGCGCCCTTCTCCCCGAGGACGGTGTCATATCCGTCCGGCAAACGCCGGATGAACGCGTCGGCGTTCGCGGCGACCGCGGCGGCGACGATCACCTCACGCGTCGCGTTCGGCCGCCCGTAGCCGATGTTCTCCGCAACCGTCAGGGGAAAGATGAACGGGTCCTGCAGCACGATCGCGATCTGCTGGCGCAGCGACCGCACGCGAAGCCGGGCCAGGTCGTGGCCGTCGATCGTGATTCGGCCGGACCACGGATCGTAGAACCGCACAAGCAGGTTCGCGAGCGTGCTCTTGCCCGCACCGGTGGGACCCACGATGGCCACCATCTCGCCCGGGTGCACGTCGAACGAGACCTCCCGCAGCGCCGGACGCCCGGGCTCGTACCCGAACGTCACGTGCTCGTAGCGGATGTGCCCGCGCACGCGCCCATCGAGGACGTCGGGGCCGTCCCGCACCTCGGGCGCCGTGTCGAGCAACTCCAGCACGCGTTCCGCGGCCGCCGCGGCGGATTGCACCGTGGACGCCGTGGAGGTGCTCGCGTGGAGCGGGACGTAGAGCGCCGCGAGGTACGCGAGAAACACGAGCAGCGTTCCGACGGTGGTTCGGCCGTGAAGCACATCCACCGCGCCCACCCACATCACCGCAGCGGTCCCAACCGCCGTGACCAGGCCGACGAACAGACCGAAACGCGCGTCCGCCTGCGTGGCGCGTACGTAGGCGGACGCCGTGTCCTTTGCGTAGGCGCGAAAGCGGGCCTGTTCCGTCTCCTCGCGTGCGAACGCCTGCACGGCCGCGATCGCGTTCATGGTCTGCTCCACCACGGACATCATGCGCCCTTCCAGATCGCGCCGCCGCCGGTGCCGAACCCGCATCGACTCGCCGCACACACGGATGGTCAGCGCCAGCAGCGGGGTGACCAGCAGAGAGAGGGCGGTCATGCGCGGCTCGAGCCGCCACATCACCGCGAACATCGCGGCCAGCGTACCCACGGAGCGCAGCAGCGGGTGCAGGGCGCCGTTCAACAGGGCTTGCACGCAATAGGAATCCACGGTCACGCGCGAGATCGTGTCCCCGACCGGCCGGCGACGATGGAACGTCAGCGACAGGCGTTGCAGATGCGAGAACAAATCGGCGCCGAGATCGTACACCATGCGTTGGCCGAGCCGCACGGCGGCGGTGGTCTCGACCATCGACGAGACCGCGCCGACGGCAAAGATCAGCACGGTACCGACGCAGACCCACAGCAGCAGCCCGGCGCCGCTTGCGGCGGGCGACGCGCCCGCGACGCCCCGCAGCCAGGCCGGCAGCGGCTGATGTCCCAGCACCTGGTCGACCAGGAGCTTCGTCGGCCACGGACGGAGTACATCGATGCCGATCGTCACGAGCATCGTCGCAAATACGCCCAGCGCTTCGCGCCAGTGCGGCCGCAGATATCGAAGCAACAGCAGCGGGGTCCTCATGATGCGTACCATTAATACTTATAATACTTACCCGAAACACCTATTCAGAACACCTCTCTGAGGGTTACGCAGAACACGTACATTGGCGGTCCGCCGCCTCCCCATCCCGCCGGACGGAACGCTAGACCGAGGTTTGGATCGGCGATTCGTGGGTATCACATCAATAGGGAACGCGAAGGGACCGCGGTCGCGCCGCGGCGGTGAGTCAAGGATCGCCGCACGACCGCCTTCCCGACGGACCTCGCAACGCCGCCGGTTCATCGCGATCCAACAGTCGAGCAGGTTCGGAGGAGCCATCAACCGCGTGACGATGCCCCTGATGCGCAAGCGGCGGCCGCCGGCTTCATCGTCCGGCAGCGCCGCTTGCGGTACCGCCGCCGGATGTCCTCGCCGCGGGCAGCGACGGACGCACGGCCGAGCCGTCACCCCGCTGCGACCGGCGCCGCCGGCCAGCCCCACACGTCATGGCGCGTAGCGCGACAACGTCTCCGCCCGTCGCGCGGCCCTCCGCCGAGGTACCGCCGCGCCCCCGGGTGACCGGGAAGTTCGTCCGCGTCGGCGACCGGCCGCTGTGGATCCGAGGCGTCACCTACGGGCCGTTCCGCCCTCGCGAGGACGGAATCGAGTATCCCGCGCGCGATGTCGTCGTTGCGGATTTCGAACGCATGGCGGCGCACGGGTTCAACGTGGTGCGCACCTACACCGTCCCCCCGCTGTGGTTGTTGGATGCCGCCCAACAACGAGGCCTGCGGGTACTGGTGGGGATCCCCTGGGAACAGCACATCGCGTTCCTCGACGATCGCGCTCGCGCACGAGATATCGTCACCGGGGTGCGTGCCGGCGTGCGGAGATGCGCTGGCCATCCGGCCGTCCTAGGCTACGCGGTCGGCAACGAGATCCCGGCGTCGATCGTCCGCTGGCACGGAGCACGGCGCATCGAGCGCTACATCCGGCGTCTGTACAACGCGGCGAAGGCCGAGGATCCCGGAAGCCTCGTCACGTATGTGAACTACCCCACCACCGAGTACTTGGACCTGCCGTTCCTGGACCTGGTCTGTTTCAACGTCTACCTTGAATCGCAGAGCCGGTTCGAGTCCTACGTCGGCCGTCTGCAGAACATCGCCGGGGACCGTCCCCTGGTGCTCACGGAGATCGGGTGCGACACCGCCAGCCACGGCGCGACGGCCTACACGGTCGTCGCAGGCCAGGCGCGGGCGGCGTTCGCGGCGGGATGTACCGGCGTGTGTGTGTTCGCGTGGACAGACGAGTGGCATCGGGGAGGATACGACATCGAGGAGTGGGCGTTCGGCTTGACCGACCGGGACCGGGCGCCCAAGCCCGGCATGGCCGCCGTCTGCGCCGCGCTCAAGGACACGCCGTTCGCCCGGCACCTGAGCTGGCCGCGGATCTCCGTCATCGTGTGCAGCCGGAACGGGGCGCGCACCATCGGGGAGTGCCTCGCGGGAGTAGTTCGGTTGGAGTATCCCGACTATGAGGTGATCGTCGTCGACGATGGCTCCGTGGACGACACCGCGGCGATCGCCCGCGCGTACGGCGCCAAGACGATCGACGGTGGCGGCGCGGGGCTTAGCGCAGCGCGCAACGCCGGGTTGGCGGAGGCCACGGGGGAGATCATCGCGTACCTCGACGACGACGCGAGCCCCGAGGCGCACTGGCTGTACTACCTCGCTACGACCTTTGGCCGCACCGCGCATGCCGCGGTCGGTGGGCCGAATCGCCCTCCTGCGGGGCCGACACACACCCCGGGCGTGATCGAAGAGTGCCTCGCGGTGGCGCCCGGCACGCCCACGCACGTCATGCTTACGGACGACGAGGCGGAACACGTCCCGGGATGCAACATGGCGTTTCGCCGCGCGTCCCTGGAATCGATCGGAGGCTTTGACCGGCGCTTCCGTGTCGCGGGCGACGACGTGGACATCTGCTGGCGCATCCAAGGCGCCGGCGGGACACTCGGCTTCAGCCCGACCGCCGTAGTCTGGCACCGGCGACGGGACACAATCCCCCGGTACTGGACGCAGCAGGTCGGATACGGCAAATCCGAGGCGCTGCTCGAGCAGAAGTGGCCGCAGAAGTACAACACCGCCGGGCACCTCGCGTGGCAGGGTCGCGTGTACGAGCCCGCCGCGGCCCCGCGCCGCGGCCGTGTCTACCATGGAACTTGGGGGCTCGCGGCGTATCAATCGCTCTACGCGGCACCGTTTCATCCGCTGTGGTCCCTCCCCTCGGTTCCGGAGTGGTATCTCGTCGTGGCGGTCCTCGCCGGGCTGTCCGCGCTCGGTGCGCTCTGGGCCCCGCTGCGGATGGCGATCCCCGTGCTGCTCCTCGCGGTCGCGGCGCTGGGCGTCCACGCGGCGACGTGCGCCGCCCGGTCGCTCTCGTCGCAACGCACGCCGCGCGGGCCTCTCGAGCGGGCGCAGCGCCACGCGATCATGACGCTGCTCCACTTGATCCACCCCGCCGCCCGGCTGTACGGGCGCATCCGGAACGGCCTGACGCCGTGGCGGCGCCACCAGGTCACCGGCGCAACGGCGCCGTGGCCCCGGGTGTCCACAGTCTGGAGCGAACGGTGGAGGGCCGCCGAAACCTGGCTGGAAACGGTGGAGCACGATCTGCAACAGGAAGGCGCCGTGGTGGCGCGGGGCGGGGACTTCGACGAATGGGATCTTGAGGTACGCGGGGGTGCGCTCGGCGGGATGCGCCTCCGCCTCGCGATCGAGGAACACGGAGCCGGCCGCCAGCGGGTGCTGCTGTGGTCGTGGCCGCGGTGTTCGGTCTGGGGACTCCTCGCGGCCGCCGGAGCCGGTGCGTTGGCCGCGGATGCCGCGGGAGCGGGCGCGTGGAGTACGGCGCTCGTCCTCGGCGCGACCGCGCTCTGGCTGTCTTTCCGCGTCGTACAGGACACCGCGAGCGCCACGGCCGCGTTTCTCCGCGTGGTGACGCAATTGCGTGGCACTGTCGTGCTGCGCGTCGCGATGCTCGCGTGGCCGGTGCGCACGGCTCCGTGGTAACCCCGGCGCCGCCGACGACGGGACGCCCTGAGAACGGCGCGCACCGCGCGGGCGTGGTATCATCGTGGCTAGGCGGCGCCGCGAACGCGGGTGCACGTCAATCCCCAGCGGCGCTGGCGCCGCGGTCTCGAGCAGGGATCGTCCATGCCAGGAACACGTGCCTCCGATCGGCGTCGAACGCTTCTGAATCGAATGCTCCGCGTCGTTGCACTGGCAGGCGCGCTGGTCACTGGCGCGCCCGTCTCACCGGCCGGCGCGTCCCCCTTCGTCGCGGTGACGATGCCGGTCGGCGGTGTGATCGATGTCCCGGCTCAAGGAATCACGCAGGTGGATGTCGCGCCGACGGGGGTAGCCGGCGCGTGGGCCGGTGACGATCACCTCATCCTCTGGGGCCTCCAACGCGGCACGGCCACCCTGATCCTGACCTCGCCGGACGGCATCGAAGCCCGCTCGCTGCAGGTCTTGCCGGCCGACCCGCATCAGCTGTTTGCCGAAAGCATGTGTTCGACCCCTCTCGAGGTCGTGGGGGTGAGCCCGGCCGGTGCGGCGTTCCCGCACCCGACCACGGGGGTGAAGTGGTCGCCAGGCGAGTGGCAGGCGTTCTGGAACTTTCCCGACAGCGACGGACGGGTGACCGCGTCGCACACGCTGAGCACGCCGCTTGCGCTGCTGGGCATCGCGGGCGGCCCGGGAGTGGACGTCGCGTGGGATCGCTGGAACGTCACGGCCACCCAGAGCGTGGGGGCGCTGGCGTATCAGATGCCGCTCGGCACCGGGATGATGATGGTCGTGGGTGACACGACGCTCGGCCCGATCGGAGAAGCGACGGTGGCGGCAGGGGACGTGACACTGTCGAGCGTCGCGCTGCTGACGCAAACCGGCGATGTCGTCGCGGCCACCCAGGCGACGCTGGGATTCGGTCCGCTCGGTGTGGGATACCTGGTGGGACCAACCGGCGGCGTTCCCTCGTTGCAGTTGCGCACCGGGTCGGTCACGCTGTCCGCGGCCGAATGGCCGGGCCAGGGTACGAGCGTCGGGCTCGCCGTGGGGCTCGGGGGCGGCGCGTCCATGCAGGGCACGTGGGGCGTTCAGACTGGTTGGACCGCCGCGATTTCGTTATCGCTCGGTCCGGGCTCCGCTCCGACATCGAACACCACCGCGGCGATCACCGGAGTGATCCTGCCGGTCGCGTCGTGCGGCCTCGGCTTGAGCCCAGCGTCATCGCTCGACCGGCTCTAGTCGCCGCCGCACCAACCGCCACCTGCCCAACGGATCCGTCGGGACCGAGCACGACGGATGCCGGTCGCGCCGCGCGGGCCTCACGAACACGAGGCAGGGAGACGCCGCTCCGACCGCCAACAGAGGAGCACCATGGCCCGGAAGTTCCTCACGCCCGATGAGGTCGCCGCGCAGCTGCGCGTGTCCGCCGAGGCGATCCGGCGGCTCCTCCGTCGGCGGGAGCTCCCCGCGATCCGCGTGGGCCGCGCGTGGCGCATCGAGGAGGGTGAGTTCCAACGCTGGATCAATCGCCGCGTGGTGAAGAGCCCGCGCGGCGCGAACGGCGGCGGTCCGTGTCTCTGCGGCTGCGGCCATCCGACGATCACGCCGGGCGCGCGATTTCTACCCGGGCACGACGGCAAGGCGATCCACTCTCTGATGACCGAGCGCGGATTGACATTCGACGCAGCGCGCGAGGCGGTGCGACGGATGCACCGGCCGCGCGTCCAGGAACGGCTGTTCTGAGCAATTGCACTTTCGCAGAGGGGAGAGTATCCTCTGAATGTGGCGGCGGTCGCGCGTGGTGCGGCCGCCGCAGGCACCTAGCGAAGGGAGGACGTTGCGGACGGGACCGCGGCGTTGAGTGCATGGAGAAGCGGTTCGTCGCCGATCTTCGGCGCGCATTCGGGAAACGAGTTCAGGAAGCGCGGCACGCCGCGCGGCTGAGTCAAGCCCAACTGGCGCGCCAGCTCGGGCTCCGCAGCGGCGTCGCGGTCGGCGATTGGGAACGCGGCAAGGCGCTCCCGAAGTTCGAGACGTTTCTGCGGCTGTGCGAGGCGCTCAACCAGCCCCCGGCGTTCTTCATCGACGGCTACCGCGACCGCCCGCAGAAGGATCCCACGCACGTGTTCCAGCACGGCCTGGAGGCCCTGGAGCAACGGAGCGCGCAGCGCCACCTAGAACTGCTGCACCGGCTGGAGCATCTGCCGGTAGAAGTCGGCCGCAGCATCGCACCGGAGGAGTTGCGGTCCGCGCTCGAGCGGATGCGGTTCGAGGACGCGGCGCCCGTGGCGGAGGCCCGGCTGCGGGCCGCCCTGGGGCACCGCCGGGGGGGCGGCGAAGAGGATGCCGAGCGCGCAGTCGCGCGCGAAGCGCTCCGCCAGGGGTGGGACGCGGCACGCGAAGCGCTGCGCGACTGGCTGCAGCAACGCGGGCGGGTCGTGTGACGCCCTCACGATTATTCGTGTACGGCACGCTCCAAGACGACGCGCTCGTCGCGCGCCTTGTCGGGCGTCGGCTTCCGTGGCGGCGGGCGGTCCTGGAGGGGTACCGCCGGACCCTCGATGAATCGATCGGGTACCACGTGGTCCACCCCTCGACCGGGGCGAGTGTGGACGGTCGGGTGATCGAAACGGTGGATGTCGCCGCGCTCGCGGCGCTCGACGCCTACGAGGGGACCGAGTACCGGCGCGTCGTCATCGAGGTTCGCACGCACGACGGCCGCACGGTGGATGCCTACACCTACGTGCCGGCCGAAGCCTCACGCACCTCGTCTTGACGCGCCGGCGTCGTCAGGCGCGGGCGCGGGGCGCGTACCGTTCGAGGGCGGCACCGATGCGACGCAGCGCCTCCGTGATCGCCTCCACGGAGTTCGCGTAGCTCAACCGCAAGAACCCCTGCCCGTGCGATCCGAACGACGTCCCGGACAGCACAGCGACACCCGCGTCTTGCAGCAAGTAATCCTGCAGCCGGAGGGAATCCGCGTCCACCCCGCGCACGTTCGGGAACGCGTAGAACGCGCCGTGAGGCTGTCCGCACGAGACGCCAGGCAGGCGGTTCAGGCCGTCCACGATCACGTCCCGCCGGCGGCGGAACTCCGCGACCATGCGGTCGACAGAGTCCTGAGGCCCGCGCAGGGCGGCGACCCCGGCCATCTGCGTAAACGCCGCGGTGCACGAGTTGGAATTCACCATCAACTGCGTGAGACGTGCGGCCAGATCGGGGCGCATCACGCCGTACCCGAGCCGCCATCCGGTCATCGCATAGGTCTTGCTGAAGCCGTCGAGAATCACCGTCTGAGCCTGCAGCCCAGGCACCGACGCTGGGCTGGCAAATGTGCCCTCGTAGAGGATCCGTCCGTAGATCTCATCGGAGAGGACGGTAATCGGCCGGTCGCGGACCATCTCCGCGACCGCCTCAAGGTCCTCGCGCGAGAGCACCCCGGCCGTCGGGTTGTGCGGTGAGTTCAGGATGACAAGCCGCGTTCTCGGCGAGAGCAGCCGACGGAGGTCCTCCGGATCCGCGCGAAACCCGCGGTCCTCGCGCAACACCCACGGCACCGGCCGCGCGCCGACGAACCGGGCGACCGACTCGTAGATCGGGAATCCGGGGTCGGGATGCACCACCTCGTCGCCCGCGTTGACCAGGGCCAGGATCAGGAAGAACATCACCGGCTTGCCGCCCGGTGTGATCACGACATGATCGGGTGCGACTTCGATCCCGCGCGTCCGGGACACGTACTCGGCAATCGCCTCGCGCGCCTCTGGCAGGCCCGACGGCGGCGTGTAGTGGGTCAACCCGTCGCGCAGCGCGCGAATCCCCGCCTCCGTGATGTGCGCCGGGGTGTCGAAATCTGGCTCGCCGATCTCCAGATGGACGACCGACCGGCCCTGTGCCTCGAGCGCCCTGGCCCGCGCAAACACCTCGAACGCGGTCTCGGTGCCGAGCCGCCCCATCCGCTCGGCCAGCCGGAGGGCCGGCGTTGGCGGCTGCGCGGACCCCGCGCGCCCCGGTGCGTCCGCCGGAATCATGTGCCTTCCTCCCACGAGTTGAGGTAGCGCTCCTGCGCCGGGGTGAGACGGTCGATCGTCACGCCGGCTGCGGCCAGCTTCAGGGCCGCGATCTGGCGGTCGATCACCGACGGGACCGGATAGACCTCAGGACCCAGCGTGCGGGCATTCTGCGCCAGGTACTCCATCACGAGTGCCTGATTCGCAAAGCTCATATCCATGACGGACGCCGGATGTCCCTCGGCGGCCGCCAAGTTGAGAAGCCGGCCTTCGGCCAGCACGTAGATCCGCCGGCCGTCGCGGAGGCGGAACTCCTCGATCTGCGGGCGGACGATCCGGCGCTCTTCGGCGAGGTCCGCAAGCGCGGACAGGTCCAGCTCCACGTCGAAGTGCCCGGAGTTGGCGATGACCGCTCGATCCTTCATCATCTCGTAGTGCTCGCGCCGTACCACCGAGGTGTTGCCCGTCACGGTGATCACGATGTCGGAAATGTGCACGGCGTCGAGCATCGGCATCACGCGGTATCCGTCCATGTGAGCCTCGAGCGCCCGGGTTGGATCGACCTCCGTGACGATCACGTGCGCGCCCATCCCGCGCGCACGCAACGCCAGCCCGCGCCCGCAGTTCCCGTAGCCAGCCACGGTCACCGTCCGCCCCGCCAACAGCAAGTTCGTTGCGCGGATCAACCCGTCGATCGTGGACTGGCCGGTCCCGTAGCGGTTGTCGAACAAGTGCTTCGTCAGCGCGTCGTTGACCGCCACGATCGGATACCGGAGCACGCCGGCCCTGGCCATGCTACGCAGGCGGACCACGCCCGTCGTGGTTTCCTCGCTTCCCCCGAGCACGCCGGCCAGCAACTCGGTCCGGTCGTTGTGGATCGTCGAAACGAGGTCGGCGCCATCGTCCATGGTCAGGTGCGGCTTCGTGTCGAGCGCTTGATGGATATGACGGTAGTACGTGTCGCGATCTTCGCCGCGACGCGCGAACACCGGCAGGTGCCACTCCGCAACGAGCGCCGCCGCCACGTCGTCTTGCGTGGACAGCGGGTTGCTGGCGCACAACGCCACCTGCGCGCCTCCGTCCCGCAGCGTCCGCATCAGATTGGCCGTTTCGGTCGTGACGTGCAGGCAGGCCGCAATCCTGACACCGGCAAGCGGCTTCTCGTTCAAAAAGCGATCGCGCACCGCCCGCAACACCGGCATCTCACCGTCCGCCCAGCTGATCCGATCCCAGCCCGACGAGGCGAGTCTGAGATCCTGAACATCGCTGTTCACCGAACCACCTCCACAGGGGAACGCCACGCCCGCATCCGGGCCCTCGGCGGCGTTCCCACGGTAACTTAATCGACTTCGACGAGGGCATATCGGCCCCTGCCGTGCGCGCTCGGGTAGCGACCGTGCGCGGGGGACATCGCGTCGGACACGTCCGCGGCTGCGTGAAATAGGGGCGGCCCTCGGGAACGTTGTAAAGGGAGAACGAGTCGCCGATGGGCATCTGACGGCGGGAGGAGATCATGGAAACGGCGCAACTTCTGATGCACGAAGCGAACGGAACGGCGCCGGCGGGAAGCGGGCCGGGTGCCGCCGGCGATGAAGCGGCGGCACTGGACGCCTACTCCCGAACGGTGATCGGAGCGGTCGATCGACTCGGCCCGGCAGTCGCCAGTTTGGCGGTCGCGCGTCCGGCTCCCGAACGGCTGCGGCGGCGGGGCCTGCACGAACTGCGCGGCGGCGGCAGCGGGGTGATCATCGCACCGGACGGGTACATCTTGACTAACAGTCACGTCGTGAACGGATCCGCCCGCGTCGAAGTGCGGCTGGCCGACGGCCGCGCGTTGGCCGCGGAGGTTGTCGGGAACGACCCGCCGACCGACCTAGCGGTCGTCCGGGTGGCGGAGGGAAGACTGGCGGCCGCGGCGCTCGGGGATTCGTCGCGCCTGCGAGTCGGCCAGCTGGTCGTCGCCATGGGGAGTCCGCTCGGATTCCAGGCCACGGTCACGGCCGGCGTCGTGAGTGCGCTCGGCCGTACACTCCGCGCCGAGAGCGGGCGCCTGATCGAGAACGTCATTCAGACCGACGCGGCGCTGAACCCAGGGAACTCGGGCGGTCCGCTCGCCGACGCCCGCGGGCTGGTGATCGGCGTCAACACCGCGGTGATCGCAGGGTCGCAGGGGCTCTGCTTCGCGATTCCGATCAACACCGCGACCTGGGTCGCGTCCCAGCTGATCCGGTATGGACGCGTCCAGCGCGCGTACCTGGGCGTATCGGCGCAAACCGTGACGTTGGACCGCCGCATCGCCGTGGCCGCGGGGGTCGAGGCGCCGACAGCGGTGCGGCTCACCGAGGTGCAACCCGGAAGCGCCGCCGCGACCGCCGGCCTGAAGCCGGGCGATCTCCTCGTCGGCGCGAACGGGCGCCCCTTGGCCACGTTGGACGACCTCCTGCTAGCCGTCGGAGGACACGCGGTCGGTGCTCGGCTTACGCTCGATGTGCTCCGCGGGGACGGGCGGCACCCGGTGCATACGTATCCGACGAAGATGCCTGCGGAGGAAAAGCGCTAAGGCGAATCGGCGGGCGCCGGGTCCACCCTAGCGGCGCCCGCCGGCGAGACGGGCCGCCTCCGGCCTGGCGCGCAGACGCAGCATCGAGATCGTGCCTGCCGCCGGGCCGGCGCTCAGGAGCAGGAAGGCTGCGGGCCATCCCGCCGTGCGCGCGACGTACGGTAGGACCTGAATGCTGGCCGCGGTGAGCAGGAAGCCCACCGACGTCTGAAGCGCGAGTGAGCTGCCCACGCGTTGAGGTTCGGAGAGTTCGCTGATCGCCGCGGAAAACTGGGCCGAGTCGGCGATGACGGCGATCCCCCAGACGACCGCCACGCCGATGACCAGCGCCGGCGCGCGCCCGAAAAGCAGTCCCGTGGCGATCGCGCAGGTCCCGCTCAACGCCATGGCGCCCGCGGTGGTGTAGGTTCGGCCGATGCGGTCGGCGACCCACCCCGCCGCGACACACCCCCCCGCGCCCGCGGCGATCACCAAGGCCGCAGCCAAGCTGGCGACGCGCCCCACGCCGGGCGGATCCGCGGCGCCTGCGGACGCCCGCAGGCTGGCGAGCAGGAACGCCGGGATCCACGTCCACATAGCATATAGCTCCCACATGTGGCCGTAGTAGCCGAAATTCGCGAGCCTGAGCGCAGGATCGCGAAGCGCCCGCAGCGCCCACCCGAGGTCAAGGCGGGCCGCCGGCGCCTCGAACGGCCCGGGCCGGACGAACGCGGCCATCACGGCGGCCGACACGAGCGCCCCGACGCTCGTCGCCACGATCACGCCCTGCCAGGAGGTGGACGTTGCCGCACCGAGGCCCGCGAACAGGTGGGGGAGCGCCGCCCCAAGCGTCAAGGCCCCGACGAGCGTGCCGATCGCGAAGCCCCGCCCTTCACGAAACCACCCCGCCATGAGCTTCATCCCCGTGGGGTAGACGCCGGCGAGGACGACGCCGAGGGCGAAGCGAAGCGGAAGCGCGATCCGCATGTCCCCGCCGGCCAACAGCATCGACGCGTTCGTGGCCGCGGCCAGGACCGCCGCGACGACGAACACCCCGCGCGTGGGGAACACGTCCGCGATCCCGCCGACCGCAAGCGCGAGCGCCCCCGCGACGAACCCGAGCTGTACGCCCACGGTCAGCAGCGCGAGCTGCGGGCCGGACAGGTGCCACGCCGCCGCCAAGGCCGGACCGACGGCGGCCGCACTGAACCAAGTGCTCATCGCCCCGACCTGCGCGGCCGCGATCAGTGCGAGGGCAGTCCACCGTGCCGTCGGGGCCGCCTCTGCGGTTGGGACCGCGGCTTGTCGTCGGTCGCTGGCCACTGTGGTCGATCGATGGACGCGCACGTGAACTCCTCCGTGCCGGGCCTGCTCGGTCTCGCGGGATCCGCACGGTACGGGCTAAGAGTTTCGCCGGAGCCGTGTGCGCATCCCGCACACGCCCCAGGTGCGCCGGGTGGTCGACTCGTTAACCAAATGTGACGAACCGACAACCGGGATGTGCTAGAATGGCGCCGGTCTCGACGGACCTTGAGACGACACCCGGAGGTGCACCGCATGCAACACCACAAGAGCCGGCTCGCGCTACTCCCCATGCTCGCGGCGCTCGCCGTCGTGGCGGGTGCGCTCAGCGCGGCCCCCGAAAACGGCGCCGCTCAAGCGACAACGACGCTCGCCGGCACGATCGCGTCGGCGGCACCCGGAGCCGTGGTCCTGACCACCGCCGACGGTACGAAGACGGTCAAGACCACCGAGACAACGAACTTCATCAGCCGCAGCACGGTCCCCCTGTCTGACATCAAGAGCGGCGACTTCATCGGGGTGGACGCGAAGAAGGGTGCGGATGGATCGCTCACAGCCGTCTCGATCAACATCTTCCCGCCGGAGTTCAAGGGCCGGGCCCGAGAGGGCCAGTGGCTGATGGACTCGGGGGACACCATGACCAATGCGGTCGTGACGCAGTACGTGTCGGCGGTGTCCGGCCGGACGGTAGCGCTGAGCTACCAAGGTCAGGTCTGGAAGATCGCGGTGCCGCCGTCTGCGTCGATCCACCGGCTCGCGGTCGTGACGAGCAGCGCGCTCAAGCCGCAGATGAAGGTGACCGTGCGCGGTACCGCCGGCGCGGACGGCAGCTTCACCGCGACGTCGATCACCGTGGACGAGTCAATGCCATAAAACCGCAACCGGCCGGTCCGGCTGCCGGGCTGTGCGACGACGGGGCGAACACGGAAGGGTTCGGTCGTGAGCGACGGCGTATCTGTTCGCCGGAACGACGTCGACGCGGCACGGGCGGAGGCGAAATGACCGAGTTGCTGTACCTCCACGACAGTTACATGCGAGAGTTCGACGCGACCGTCACCACGGTGGACGGCCGCGCCGTTTCCCTGGATCGCACCGCGTTCTATCCCGGGGGCGGCGGCCAGCCGTCGGACACCGGAACGCTCGCATGGAGCGACGGCCAGACCCGCGTGACGGGACAGCGCAGGGACGGGGGCACGATCTGGCACGTGCTGGAGGACGCCGGCCCCGCGCGCGACAGCTCGGTGCGCGGCTCGATCGACTGGGAGCGCCGCCACGCGATCATGCGCCACCACTCCGCGCTGCACGTGCTGGTCGGCGCCGTCTACCGCCTGTTCGGCGCGCTGGTAACCGGCGGCGCGATCTATCCGGATCGGGCGCGGATGGACTTTGCGCTGGAGGACCTGAGCAAGGCACGCATCGCAGCAATCGAGGCAGAAGCCAACCGGATCATCTCGGAGGACCGACCGATCCTGGCACGGTTCGTCGCGCGCGAGGAGTTCGAACGATCCGATCTCACGCGGCTCGCGAACGTCTCGCTGCCACCCGACATCCAGACCGTACGCGTCATCGAGATCGAGGGCTTCGACGCCCAGGCCGACGGCGGCACGCACGTGGCGCGCACCGGCGAGATCGGCCGTCTCACGATCACGAAGACCGAGAACAAAGGCAAGACCAACCGCCGGCTGGAGATCGCCCTGCGCTGAGATCTGGCCGCCCGGGCGCGATGGCTCCAACGCGTCCGTCCGGCCCGCCAGAGGAAGCAGGCCGCGAAACCCAGAAGCCGTCGGGGACGACGGCCGGGGCGAGGCCGCCGCGCACCACCATGGGAGGGACTCAATGGCTCGAACGCGCACACCACGCGTGACCCCGGACGAAGCCCGCCGCATTCATCGCGACGCGCTCGTGATAGACACGCAGCAGCCTCCGATCACAAGCGGCGCGCTGTTTACCCCGCGCATGAAGCAGGCGCTCGAGGACAGCATGCGCAAGGGAATGACGGCGCGCGACGAGATCGCTCCCCGCATGGCGGCGATGACGGCGGAGGAGATCATCGCGTCCCCGGAGGCTCGGACCCAGTACCTCGCATTGTGGGACCGATCGGGCGTCACCATCGCGTGCGGCACGTTCTCGGGTACGCACCGATACACGGGCGCGTACGAACGCGCGAACGAGTTGATCTCGCGCGCCTACGGCATCGCCGACGCGCTCGGCGGGGCGGTGGAAATCGTTCGGCGCGCCGACGAGATCGAGCGCGTCCACCGCGAGGGCAAGCGCGGGATCGTGATCGACTTCCAGAACACCACCCCGTTCGGGGACGACCTCGACCGCGTCCGGCACTTCTACAACCTCGGGCTGCGGATGGTGCAGCTCACCTACAATCTGCGCAACCTCGTGGGCGACGGCTGCACCGAGACCGGCCAGGGCGGGCTCTCCTACTTCGGTCGGGAGATGGTCAGGGCCCTGAACGATGCGCGGATTCTGGTGGACGTCAGCCACTGCAGCGAGCAGGTCGGCTGGGACGCGCTCAAGATCTCGACGGCCCCCGTGATCGTGTCCCACTCCGCAAGCAAGGCGGTGTGCTACCACGACCGCGGTAAGACCGACGAACTCGCGAAGGCGGTCGCCGACCGCGGCGGGTACTTCGGTGTCGTGGTGATCCCCGGGTTCATCTCCGACAAAGCGGAGGTCCCGCTCGACGCGTTCGTCGATCACGTGGAGCACCTTGTGGACGTGTGCGGGATCGATCACGTGGGAATCGGCACCGACAAGATGGGCCCCGGACCGGGCACCGAGTCGCTCGTCGAGTATCCGGACTCGATGCCGCGCCACAACCCCGCAACGTTCGACTGGGCGGGGTTCCGGCTCAAGGAGCACCGGTTGCTCGGAGATCACGTGCTCCGGGGCTACGAGAACTTCGGCGACTGGCCGAACCTGACCGTCGCGCTCGCGAAGCGGGGCTTCAACGAGGAGGAACTGCGCAAGTTGCTGGGGCTCAACTATCTTCGGGTGTTCAGGGACGTCTGCGGGTAGACCCGCGGCTACCCCATCGGTTCGGGGAGCGCGGCCGCGGCCAGACCCGCCGCCGCCGCCGTGTCGCGGATCGCCTGCCACGTGGCTTCCGCCACTTCGATCCCGTCCCGCAGCCACCGCGCCCGCATGAGCGCCTCGGGCTGTCCGGGCGTGAGCACCCGATCGAACCCGGGTGCCGTTGGCACGTCGCGCAACCGGTCGACGATGGACCGCGCGGCGGCCGCCGCGTCCTCGGCCGGCCGGAACGCGCCGGTACTGACTGCGATGAACAGCGCGCCCGAGCGCCGCTCTCCCGGCTGTACGTCGCCATGCTCGTCCGGGCGCTCGGCTCCGGTGAGCGCCTGCCCCAACAAATCGACGACCGTGGACAGCGCGTACCCCTTGTGCTCCCCGAACGGCAACAACGCGCCCCCGTCGTAGAACGCCTGCGGGTCCGTCGCCGACGTGCCGTCGCGGTCGACGATGCGTCCCGGCGGGAGCGGTTTCTTGGCCGCCCGCGCCGCCGCGATCTTCCCCGCCGCGATCATCGTCGTCGCGAAGTCGAGAACGACCGGATGGTCGCCGGCGACCGGGAACCCGACCGCCATCGGATTGGTCCCCAGCGTGCGCCTGCGGCCCCCATACGGCACGGCGGCCGGATGCAACCCCCCGACCCACGCCATCCCCACGCACCCGTGGGCGGCGGCCCGCTCCACGTAGTCGCCGACGCGCCCCAGGTGGGTACACCGGATCGCGGCCGCGGCACCGATGCCGTACTCATGCGCCAGGCGGACCGCCTCGTCCATCGCCAGCCTCCCGGTCAGTTGGCCGAACCCCCACTCACCGCTCACGAACGCCGTGGCGCCGCGCGCGGTCACGCGTCTCGGCCGCGCCGCGACCTTCAGGCGTCCCTCCCGCGCCGCGCCGACGTATTGCGGGACGCGGAGCACCCCGTGCGAGTCGTGCCCCATCAGGTTCGCCTCGACGAGCGTGTCCGCCACCACGGCGGCGACATCGTCCGGCGTCCTGATCGCGATGAAGATCCGCGCCGCCACCGTCCGAAGCGCATCGGCCCGAAATCGCAGTCCCGGCATCGCTCCGCCTCCTTCTCTACCGCCGCGCCTGGCCGGCCGAGCGCCGCCCAGGGGTCGTGAGCACAAGCACGGCACAGAGCACGGCGAAGACCAACGGGACCTCCCACCCGCCGTGGGTCCAGTAGAATCCCCGGAGGCCGTTGACCTTGAGGCCGGCGACGATCATCTCGGCGCCGATCAGCGCGGCGGCGGCCCGCGTGAACACGCCGAGGAACAGGCACACGCCCCCAAAAGACTCCACAATCGTGACCGCCCACGCCCAGAACAGGCCTGGGTTCAGGCCGATCCGATGCAGCGACGCGGCAAAGTCCGGGAGGCTGGGGTTCCGGCGCGCCGCGAGCAATTTCGGCGATCCGTGCGCGATGAAGATCGCGCCGACGAGCATCCGAACGATCACCAGACCCCACCGATCCGTCTCCGGCCGCATCGCGCCACTCTCTCCTCCACCGCGTCCAGTGGACCGATCGAATGCAGGATTGGACGCGCGCGTCGGGGGTTCCTGGAACGCCTGAGACCGACGCGACCGTGAAATACGAGGGTGCCCGGCCGCTCCGGCGGCCGGGCACACACCCCCGTGGCGAGCGATCGGCGGGGTTCCCTACTCGATGAAGTCCTTGAGCCGCTTGCTGCGGCTCGGGTGACGCAGCTTCCGCAGAGCCTTGGCCTCGATCTGTCGGATCCGTTCGCGGGTCACGCCGAATTCCCGCCCGACTTCCTCCAGGGTTCGCGGACGTCCGTCGTCCAGGCCGAAGCGGAGTCGAAGCACCTTTCGCTCCCTGGGCGTCAGGGTCTCCAGTACGCCCTCGAGCTGCTCCTTGAGCATCGTAAACGACGCGGCCTCCGCTGGGGCGAGCGCGTCTTGGTCCTCGATGAAATCGCCGAGGTGGCTGTCTTCCTCCTCGCCGATCGGCGTCTCCAGGGAGATCGGTTCCTGGGCGATCTTGATGATCTCCCGGACCCGCTCGGTCGGCATCTTCATGATATGGCCGATCTCTTCCGGGGTCGGTTCCCGGCCGAGTTCCTGGAGGAGCTGGCGGGACACGCGGATCAGTTTGTTGATCGTCTCGACCATGTGAACCGGAATCCGAATGGTCCGCGCCTGATCCGCCAGCGCGCGCGTGATCGCCTGCCGGATCCACCAGGTGGCGTAGGTACTGAACTTGTATCCCTTCCGCCAGTCGAACTTCTCGACGGCGCGGATCAGACCGAGGTTGCCCTCCTGGATGAGATCAAGGAACAGCATCCCCCGGCCCACGTACTTCTTCGCGATGCTGACCACGAGACGCAGGTTCGCCTCGATCAGCCGACGCTTGGCCTCTTCGTCGCCCCGCTCCATCCGCTTCGCAAGCTTGATCTCGTCCGCGGAATTGAGCAGCGGCACCTTGCCGATCTCCTTGAGGTACATCCGGACGGGGTCGTCGATGCTGACGCCTTCCAGGGGCTCCAGTTCGACAGGTTCGGCCTCGTCCTCATCTTCCTTTTTCTCGGCGTCCTTGGGATCGTCCACAACTTTGATCTCGAGATCCACCAGCATGCCGTAGATCCGGTCGTACTCGTCGAGGTTGTGCTCCACCTCCGGCACGGCCTGAATCTCGTCGTACGTCACGTACCCGCGCTGACGCCCCTGTTCGACCAGCTGGCGCAGCTCAGCGGGCAGCGTCGCGATCGCCTTCTCGGCTTCGAGCTTCCGCTTCGAGGCCGTGGCGTCCGCGTCTGTCGTTGCCTGTGCTCGTCGGGTCCTAGACACTCACCTTCAACTCCCTAAGTCGCTCCTTTTCGTTCCCTGCCTCGAGCAGTTCGACGGCGAGGCGGTCTCGCCGCGCGTCGTCGCGCGCACGCACCGCATCGCCGTGGGCCTCCATCAGCTGCGCGATTCGCTCCTCCAGATCGCTCAACTTGATCTTCTGCACGCACCCCCCGGCCACCTTATGCGGATCGCCTTTCACCGGTGGCTCGGCAATCAAAAATCGGCTCAGGAGTGAGACCGCCGCCTCCTCCCGCAGCCGCTCACGCAACCGACCCACGTCGTCAGTGGACGCCCCGGGCGCAAGCAGCGCCTCCGCCAGTTCGCGGTGCCCCGGCGCCCGAAACATCTCCGGGACCACGGCGTCACGCACCGACGCCCGCAGCGTGGCGTCGGCCACGAGGAGGTGCAACAACAACTCCTCCGCCGCCGCACGTCCTCTCGCTACCGGAACCGGGGTCGACGTCGCTGCCTGCGGCCGGCGCGTCTCCTGACGATGCCCGAGACGCCGAAGCTCGTCCCGGATGGCGTCCTCTCGTACACCCAACCGCTCCGCCAGGATACGCACATATTCCGCCTGCCGGACGTGGTTAAGCGCTATAGTGATTAACTGACTCATTTCGTGAACAATTCCAACCTTTCCTTCCACTGTCCGCCGGTCGTGGTGCTCCATGGCGATCGCCAGACGGTAGTCGAAGATCGGCAGCGCCTGTTCCAGGAGTTCCGTAAACGCCGCCGGGCCGCGGGTGTGCAGGAATGAATCAGGATCGGTGCCGCCGGGCAGTACCGCCACCCGAACCGGGAGTTCCGCCTGGTCGAACAGCCCCAACCCCCGCACCGCGGCGTCCGCGCCTGCGGCATCGGCATCGTAGACCAACACCGCCCGCGACGCAAAGCGCTTGAGAAGGAGCACCTGATCCAGGGTCAGCGCCGTCCCCAGGGATGCCACCGCCGCGTGGACACCGAACTGGTGGCAGCTCACGGCGTCCATGTACCCCTCGACCACCACCGCCTCGCCGGATTCCCGGATCGCTGCCCGGGCGATATCCAGCGCGTACAGCACCTTCCCTTTCGCGAACAGCGGCGTCTCGCGGGAGTTCAGGTACTTCGGCACCGCGTCGTCGAGCGCCCGCCCACCGAAGCCGATCGGCCGCCCCTGCAGGTCATGGATCGGAAAGATCACCCGGTCCCGGAACGCGTCGTAGTGGCCGTCGCCACCCTGCCGCGGGACCGCGAGCCCCGCCTGCTCCAACGCGGCCGCGTCGAACCCGCGGACCCGAAGCGCCCGCAGTAGGTGATCCCACCCCGCCGGGGCACAGCCGATCGCGAACGTCTCGATCACCGTCTGCGCGACCTCGCGCGACGCGAGGTACTCACGCGCCCGACGTCCCCCGTCTTCGGCAAGTTGAACGCGAAAGAACGCGGCCGCCTCCGCCGCCGCGCGCAGGAGCCGCTCCCGCTCGCCCGCCCGCTGCTCGGCGTCCGGGCTCTCCTCGAGGCGCACCCCAGCGCGCTCGGCAAGGTCCCTTCGCGCCTCGCTGAACGCCAGCCCGCCGATCCGCATCACGAAGTCGAACACGTCCCCGCCGGCGTGGCAGCCGAAACAATAGAAGACGCCGCGCTCGGGATCGACGCTGAACGACGGTGTCTTCTCCGAGTGGAACGGGCACAGCCCCTTGTAACTGCGGCCGGCCCGACGCAGCGTGACATGCGGCGAGACGACCTCCAGGATGCTGACCCGGTGGCGAATCTCGTCTGTCACGTCTCTCGATCGTCCAGCCATCGACCCGCCCCACACCCGCGAAAAAGAGCCCTATCGTTGCCCGATAAGGCCCGCCCAGAACTGTCCTCTTATTCTCCGCTCCGCAAAGCGGGTCCTCTCTTCGAACGTCGTCGGGTTCGCACGGGCCGCAGGGAACGGTCGCCCCACCACGAACCTCCTCGCACGCCCCCGGAGGAGGCAATCGATGGCCGACGCGACGTCCCACACGCCCACCCACGTCCTGTATCGGGCCCCTGGCGAGGGCGGCGCCGGCCTCCGCCGGGCGGTGCGGGCGGCAGGCATCTACGTGTACGACAGCGAGGGGCGCCGCTACCTCGACGGATCGTCCGGCCCTCTCGCGGCGAACATCGGGCACAGCGTCCCGGAGATTCTCGCGGCGATGGAACGCCAGCAGCGGCTGCTCACGTTCGCCCACGGCTCCGAATTCACCACGGAGGCCCAGGAGCAGGCCGCGGACCTGGTCGTGAGCTTCGCTCCGCCGGGCCTCACGCGGGTCTTCTTTGTGTCCGGCGGCAGCGAGGCCACGGAGACGGCCATCAAGATGGCGCGGCAGTACTGGGTGGACGCCGGCCGGCCCGCTAAGTACAAGGTCATGAGCAAACGTGCGAGCTATCACGGGGCGACCCTCGGAGCGTTGTCGCTCTCCGGATTCGCGGCGCGGCGGGCGCCGTACGGCCCGCTCCTCATCCCCTTCCCCCAGATCCCGGAAGTGCACTGCCGCCGATGTCCGTTCGGCCTGACCTACGGCGGATGCGGGATCGAGTGCGCCGCTGAGCTCGAGCACGCGATCCAGCGGGAAGGATCGGAGACCGTCGCGGCGTTCATCGCGGAGCCGCTGTCGGGCGCGGCCAACGCGGCCGTGGTGCCCCCACCGGAGTACTTTCCGCGCATCCGCGAGATCTGCGACCGCCACGGCGTGCTGTTGATCGCCGACGAGGTGATGACCGGATTCGGCCGCACGGGCGCCAACTTCGCCCTGGACCATTGGGGCGTGGTGCCGGATCTCATCGTCTGCGCGAAGGGCATGGGCGCCGGGTACGTACCGATCGGCGCAGTCGTCGCGCACGAGCGCATCGCCGATCAGCTGTTGCGCACCTCGGGGCGGTTCATCCACGGCCACACGTACGCGGGCAACCCGCTCGCCTGCGCCACTGCGGCTGCGGTCCTCCAGTACGTCCGCGACCACGACTTGGTGGCGGCCGCCCGCCGCAAGGGCGAGTGGCTCGCGCGGGAGCTCGAACCGCTCCGGCGACATCCGCGCGTCTCGGAGGTGCGCGGGCGCGGTCTGATGTGGGGCATCGAATTCGCGGTCCCCGAGGGCCATCTCGCGGCCGCGTCGCCTGCGGCGGCCGTTGTCGCCGCGGCGATGCGCCGCGGCCTCCTCGTCTACCCCGCGGGAGGGGCGCTGCCGGGCCGCGTCGCCGATCAGATCCTGGTGGGCCCGCCGCTAACGATCACCGCGGACGAGATGGCCGAGCTCGGGCGGCTCCTGCGGACCACGGTGGACGACGCGCTCGCATAGCGAGGCGGGAGATCATCTGTCAGTTCGCAGCGGGCCCCCTCGTCGACGCATCCAGTGATCACAAAGCTCACAATGATTGGGGGTCTCGATGAAACTGCGCAGCACGGGCGTGCGGGAAGCCAAGGCGCGACGAGGGCTCGCACAACAGTGGTTGCGAGAAGACGGGGACGCATGAGGGGCGAGGACCTCGCGTGACCACCGGACGGAACCCGCCGGCGTCAGCGGCTCACGCCGTCTTCATCTCTCCCAGGTATGCCCGCCGGATCATCTCGTTCTCGCGGAGGCTCTGCGCCGATCCCGAGAGGACGACCTGACCGGTCTGCAGCACGTAGCCGCGGTGGGCGATCAACAGCGCCATGTTGGCGTTCTGCTCCACCACAAAGATCGTGGTGCCCTGACGATTGATCTCCTGGATGATATCGAAGACCTGCTCGACGAACAACGGGCTGAGCCCCATCGACGGCTCGTCCATACACAACAGCGTCGGGCGGGCCATCAACGCACGCCCCATCGCAACCATCTGCTGCTCGCCGCCCGAGAGCGTGCCGGCGAGCTGATGGCGTCGCTCCTTGACCCGGGGGAACAGCGTGTAGACGCGCTCCAGGTCGGCCTCGATCCCCGCGCGGTCGTTGCGCGTGAACGCACCCATCTCCAGGTTCTCGGACACGGTCATCCGCGGGAACAGACGGCGGGCCTCCGGCACCGGCGCGATGCCGCGGCGCACGCGCTCGGACGTGGACAACGTGTTGATCACGGTCCCGCGGTAGTGGACGGTCCCGCGCGCCGGGCGGACGATCCCGAGCACGGTCTTCATCGTGGTGGACTTCCCGGACGCGTTGCCGCCGAGCAGGCACACGATCTCGCCGGGAAAGATCTGGTAGCCCACCTGTTTGAGGACGTGGAGCTCGCCGTAATAGGTGTCGACGTCTCTAAACTCGAGCAGTGGCGGTGCGTCCGAGATAGGCACGAATGACCTCCGGATCTTCTTGGATGTCGCGGGCGAGCCCCTCCGCGATTTTCTCGCCGTAGTCGAGCACGACCACGCGGTCGGCGATATCGTTCACCACGTTGAGCTTGTGCTCGATCATCAGCACGGTCACGCCCATCCCCCGGAGACTGCGCACTTGATCGGCCAACTCCAAGGTCTCCGCCGGGTTCATGCCGGCGGTGGGTTCGTCGAGGAGGAGCAGCCGCGGCCGGGACGCCACCGCCCGCGCGATCTCCAGCCGGCGCCGGTTCGCGTAGGACAAGCTGTGCGCGAGGTGATTGGCACGCGGCACCAGTCGGTTCCCAAAGACCCCCAGGATCTCCATCGCGTACTCGCGGGTCTGCCGCTCCTCCTGACGTGCAGACGGTGGCCGCAGCACCGCGCCGATCGCATCGGTCCGCATCCGCGCGTGCATGCCCACGAGGACGTTCTCGAGCACGGTCATGTCGTTGAACAGCCGCAGCGATTGGAACGTGCGTGCAATCCCCCGCTCCACGATCACGTGCGCCGGCAGCCGGGTGATCTCGGTACCCATGAACACCACCGCGCCCGCGTCGGGACCGTCCAGCCCGGTGACGAGGTTGAAGAACGTCGTCTTGCCCGATCCGTTGGGACCGATCAGCGCGACGATCTGATGGGGCAGAATCGTCAGGTCCACGCCCTTCACCGCGGTGATCCCGCCGAACCGCTTCGTGAGCCCCCGCGTCTCGAGCATCGCGGCGCCCGACGGGGGATCCGGCTGCCGTAGACCGCGCACCTCTGCACCGATGCCGCCGCGGGTCGGGCTCGCGGCCTGCTCGGCGAACGATAAGGGCGCGATCGTGCGGGTCGCCGGGATGAGACCCTGACGGCGGAACAGCATCATCACGACGAGAATGATGCCGAAGATCAACTCGATCGACTGCACGAGATCGATCTGCTGAATCGCAGCACTATGCACCAACCGACCGAACGCGTGGATCCACTGGGTGAGGTCCTCGAGGAACCAGGATTGGAGCAACTGAAGGAGCAGCGCCCCGACGACGACCCCGGTGGGACTCCCGGTCCCGCCGAGCACGATCATGACCAGCACCATCACCGACACCGGGAACATGAACATCTCCGGTGTCGCAGTCTGGAGCTTGGCCACGTAGAACGTCCCCGTCGCGCCGGCGAACGCCGCGCCCACCGCGAACGCGAGAAGTTTCAGGCGCGTCCGGTTGACCCCCATGGCGCCGGCGGCGATCTCATCCGCGCGAATCGCCATCCACGCGCGCCCGATGCGAGAGTCTTTCAACCGGAAGCTGACAAACAGCAGCAACGCGATCATGACGAGACCTACATAATAGAACGGGGTCGCGTTGACGCCGAACCGATGCCCGAAGATCTGTGGCGAGATCACCCCGTTGAGCCCCATCGCGCCGTTCGTCAGCGACGGCGTGTTGCGCACCACGATGGGAACGATCTCACCGAAGCCGAGCGTGACAATCGCAAGATAATCCCCTTTGAGCCGTAGCGTCGGCGCACCGAACAAGATGCCGAAGAACGCCGCGACGAGCGCCGCCCCGGGAAGCATCAGCCAGAACGAAAACTGCATCTGCACGGTATCCGGGGCTCCCGCGATGTGAAAACGGCTGACCAGACCGAGCCACCGCAGCGGCTCCCACGCGGCACCCCAGAGCGGGTGCACTTGGCCCGAGGCGAACACTCCATACGTGTACGCGCCGATGGCGAAGAACGCGGCGTACCCGAGGTCCAGCAGGCCGGCGAACCCGACGACGATGTTCAATCCGAGCGCGAGGATCGCGAACGAGCAGGCGTTCGCCGCAGCGTCGATATCCCCGCCGTTCTGCACGATCACGGGAAACAGAAGCGCCGCCACGGCGACCAGCACCAGAGCCGTCCGACGACGGGTCGTCTCGGGAATCCGGCGGACCGGCGCCGCGACCGCGTCCGTCCACGACCGCGGCCGGGACCTCGGGACGGCCTCGGCGCTCGTCGCGGGCGAAGGAGACACGTCAGCCATTGACCCGCCTCACGACTTTTGGGGCGAGGACAACCCCAGGAGCCCGGACGGCCTCAATACCAACACGATGATGAGGATCGAGAAGATGATCACGTCGGTCCAGCGGACCGCAAGCAACTGGCCGCCCAGGGACTCGATCAGCCCGATCGCGAGGCCACCGATCATCGCCCCGGGGATGTTGCCGATGCCGCCCAGCACGGCGGCGGTAAACGCGCGCAGCCCGGCCGTGTACCCGATCACGAAATTCGTGAAGTCGTAGTAGAGGCCGAAGATCAGCCCAGCGGCGCCGGCGAGCGCGGACCCGATGAAGAACGTCAGCATGACGACGTGGTCGACCTCCACGCCCATCATGCGTGCGGCCTCTTGGTCCTGCGCAGTCGCCCGCATCGCCTTCCCGAGTTTCGTGCGCCGAACGAAGATGTGGAGCGCGGCCATCAATACGAGCGACACGGTCCAGAGCAGGACCTCGCGTAAGCGCAGCACCGCCCCGCCGATGTGCCAGGAAACCGGCGGCATCGGGTCCGGATAGTTCAGCGACGCGGCGCCCGCCGTCAACAGCACGACATTGTAGAGGATGTAGGAAACGCCGATCGTGGTGATCATCGCCGCCGTGCCCCGAACGTGGCGCATCGGCCGGAGCGCCATGCGCTCGATCGCCACCCCGAGCAGGCCGCAGAACAGCATCGTCGCCGCGAACGCGAACCCCAGCGCGTCGATCAGCGGGACCCCCGTCAGCACGCGGGATTGGCCGGAGAGGCCGACCCACTGCAGCACGAACATCGCGACGAAAGACCCGACCATGAACACGTTGAAGTGCGCGAAGTTGATGAGCTCGATGATGCCGTACACCATCGTGAAGCCGAGCGCGAGCAACGCGTACATCGCGCCGAGGCTCAGCCCGTTGATGATCTGCTGCAGCAGTACGTCGGTAAAGGTCATCGCGCCGGGCTCCGAGTCACGGGCTCAATAGGCGGGCGGAGCGGGCTAAGGCCGGCCCGCTCCGCCGAAGCTCATCGTGCACTTTGGCCACGCTAGTTCTGCGGCGCGACGCCGATGTACTTGAACTGGTGGAGAATGTCGACGTCTTGGTACTCGGTGTTGTGCACCACCTGGAACACGCTGACCACCCGGCTCTTGATGTCACCGTTCTGATCGAATTCGATCACGCCCTGCAGCGTCTGGAGATGTGTGTTTTGAATCGCATCGCGGACCGCGTCGCGGGTGACCGGTTTACCGCCGGCGGCCACGCGCTTGATCGCGTCGATGATCACGAGCATGGCGTCGTACGAGGTAATGGAGTAGTCTCCGGGGTACGACCCGTACTTCGTGTGGAACTGCGTCACCCACGGCTTGAGGGCTGGGCTCTCCGTGAGATGCGGCCCCGCGATCGTGGCGTACCAGCCGTTGGACGCCGGGAAGCCGGCACCCTTGAGAAGGTTGGCGCTGTACATGCCGTCGCCGCCGCCCTTGAGCAGCTTGGGCATCACATCGTATGCCTGCTTGGCCAGCTTGGCGCCGGCCTGGTCCACACCACCGTAGTAGATCGCGTCCGGGCTCAGCCCCTTGATCTTCGTCAGCACCGTCGTGTAGTCGGCCTCTTTAGGATTGAGCTGATCGCGCCCGAGGACTTTGATGCCCTTCGCGGCCGCCTGCTTCTGGAACGTGTCGGCGATCCCGACGCCGTAGGCGCCGGAGTCGTCCAGCACATAGACGGACTTCGCGTGCAGGGTCTCTGCGTAGAAGTTGGCCATGTTCGGGCCCTGGTACGCGTCGGTGGTGACGGTGCGGAAGTAGATGGCCTTGCCTCCCGGCCGGTATTGCGAGGCGAATTTCGGGTCGGTGATGTCGGGGTTTGTCGAGCTCGGGGTGATCGTCGCAAGCCCCCCCTCGCTCAGAATCGGCGACATCGCCTTGCCCGCACCGCTCATCTGCGGGCCCACGGCCGCGACGATGCCGACGTTCGCCACCATTTGGCGCGCGTTCGTCGCCGCCTGCGCCGGATCATACTGACCGGCCGTCGCGGTCGCGTCGTTGAGGACGATCGCCTCCAGCTTGTAGCCGGCGACCCCGCCCTTGGCGTTCGTTTCGTCGATCGCCATGAGCGCGCCGTCCTTGATCAGGGTCGCGTCCTCTGCGTCCGCACCCGTCAGCGGCAGGTCGATCCCGATGTAGATCGTCTTGGCTTGGGCGAAGGACGTGGACGACTTGCCGAACATCGTGAGCGTGACGACGAGGGTCGCAGCGAGCGAGAACGCGAGAATCCTCGCGAATAGCGTTGTCGTCCGTACGGGCATAACCCCCTCCTCTCGCGCCGAGCTGTGGAATCCCAATGCCTTCTCGCATCAGGTCGAGCGCGCCGGCATCGGCGGTGAATTTGGCGTAAGATTCCCCGTGCCGCTCCGTTTTCCTTCGAGTGTGCACAATAACAAGGTGGACTTTCCGTAATGGCGTAACGAACTCCAGTTCGGGGTCGATCGCGCCGGGCACGAAGCCTCTCACCGAAAGTCACGACGACGCCGGGCCGGAGGCCAGGCGGTCGAAATCGGCCACCGAGTGCCGACCGCGAACGAACGTGACCGCCGATCGTGGGGCGAGGGAGTGGACGGACCGTGCCCGCGCATCTGAGAGGGATCGGTCACGCCGAGGATGAAGATTTGAGGGAGCGATCGGCCACTGACAGACCTGCAGGCGACCGCGGGCCGTGGCATGGGCGACGACCCGCGGCGAAGCGTTTTTCTGGAGGATAACGGCAGATGGAGCACCCGGGCCAGGTCAAGGACGAGCGGTGGGCGGGACGCTGGATGTCCGCGCTGATGATGTTCATTCTCGTCGCTGGCGTCCTCTCGTTCGTCTGGTCGGCACGGTCGTACTGGCTGCTCCCGTTAGCGTCCGCGCAGGGCGTCGTCCTGGATCAGCTGTTCTACGTCATCTTGATTCTCACCGCGATCCCGTTCGTAATTGTCCATCTGTTCCTGGGGATCTCCCTCTGGCGGTTTCCCGCGAAGGGAGGCGAGCGGGCGGCGCATTGGCACGAACACCTCGGCGCAGAACTGACGTGGACGATTGTGCCGACGATCGCGTTCATCATCCTCGGCGTCTTCGGCGAGGTGGTCTGGGCAAAGATCTACAGCGCGCCACCCGCGAACGCCGAACAGGTCGATGTCATCGGGCGTCAGTTCGAATGGCAGTTTCGTTACCCCGGCCCCGACGGCAAGTTCGGCCGGACGGATCCCAAGTTCGTCACCGCTAGCAACCCGTTCGGGATGGATCCCAGCGATCCCGAGAACAAGCAAAACGTCATCACGGTGAACGATCTTCACCTGATCCTTAACCGGCCGGTTGCCGTCCGCGTCACCTCGATAGACGTCATCCACAGCTTTTCGCTCCCGAACTTCCGTGTGAAGCAAGACGCCATGCCGGGAAGAACCGTCGAAGTCTGGTTCACGCCCGACAAAGCCGGCAACTACCAGATCGTCTGCGCGCAGCTCTGCGGCGTCGGTCACTACACGATGCGGGGGAACGTCATCGTGGAGAGCCAGAGTACGTTCGACCAATGGCTCCAGTCCCAGGAAAAGTAGCTCGCCGAGCGCGCTGAGGAAAAGGAGACTCCATGGACGCGGTTGCGGTACACCAGCCGGAGGCGGCCCACGAGGCCCACCCGAAAGAGAGCTTCATCCGGCACTACATCTTCAGCCTCGACCACAAGATGATCGGGAAGCAGTATTTCCTCACGACGATGTTCATGGCGCTCGTCGGCGGCGCCATGGCGATGTTGATGCGCGCTCATCTCGGGTGGCCCGACAACGGCGTCCTCAACCCGGAGCAGTACCTGCAGACGGTGACGATGCACGGCACGATCATGATCTTCTTCTTCTTGACGGTCATGCTCACCGGCGGGCTCGGCAACCTGCTGATCCCGTTGATGATCGGCGCCCGGGATATGGCGTTTCCGTTCCTGAACATGGTCTCCTACTGGACGTTCGTCCCCGGGGTGCTCACGATCCTCGCGTCGTTCTTCGTCCCGGGCGGCCCGGCCGGCAACGGGTGGACCTCCTACGCTCCGCTCTCCGGAGTCCCCGCGGCCGAAGGTGGGGCGGGACTCGGCCAAACGCTCTGGATCATCGCCATCCTGTTCGTCGTCGTCTCCTCGCTGTTCGGCTCGCTGAACTTTCTCACGACGATCCTCAACATGCGGACGCGCGGCATGTCGATGGGCCGCCTGCCGCTGACGATCTGGGGCGCGTTCGTCACCGCGGTGCTCGCCCTGCTCACGTTCCCCGTGTTGATGGCCGCCCTCGGGCTGCTGCTGCTCGACCGGGTTGCGGGCACGAGCTTCTTCGAACCGTCCAACCTCATCATCGGGGGCGGAGCCGTCGCCCACCAGGGCGGCGACCCGCTGCTGTGGCAGCACCTTTTCTGGTTCTTCGGCCACCCGGAGGTGTATATCCTGATCCTCACGCCGATGGGCGTCGTGTCGGATATTATCTCAGCGTTCTCGCGCAAGCCGATCTTCGGCTACAAGGCGATGGTGCTGTCGATCTCGGCGATCGGGTTCTTGAGCTTCCTCGTCTGGGGCCACCACATGTTCGTCAGCGGCATGCACCCGCTGCTCGGCGCCGCGTTCATGGGATCCACGATCATCATCGCGGTCCCGTCGGCGATCAAGACGTTCAACTGGTGCACCACGCTGTGGCACGGGAGGATTCACTTCACGACCGCGCTGCTGTTCGCGATCGGGTTCGTGTCCGTGTTCGTCACGGGCGGGTTGAGCGGCATCTTTCTGGCCATCGCGCCCGTCGACATCTACCTGCACGACACCTACTTCATCATCGCTCACTTCCACTTCGTCATGGCGAGCGCGTCGCTGTTCGCGATTCTCGCCGCGACCTACTACTGGTACCCGAAGTTCTTCGGCCGCATGATGAATGAGACGCTCGGCAAGATCCACTTCGCGCTCACGTTCATCGGCATCTACGGCACCTTCTACCCCATGCACTTCATCGGGATCCACTCCAACGATCGGCGGCTCTACGAAAACACCGCGTACCCCTTCCTCGCGAACACCGGGCCGGTCGACGTGTTCATCTCGTTGAGCGCGTTCTTGCTCGGATTCGCCCAGCTCTTCTTCATCTTCAACTTCTTTTGGAGCTTGAAACACGGCCCCGCGGCGGGCCCGAATCCGTGGCGCGCGAACGGGCTCGAGTGGACCACCACGACGCCGCCGCCGCACGGGAACTGGGAGGGCGAGCTGCCGACGGTGTACCGGTGGCCGTACGACTACAGCGTCCCCGGCGCCAAGGATGATTACGTGCCGCAGACCGTGCAGGCGGTGCCCGTTGCCGCGAGCGCGGGCGGCGGAGAAGCGTAGACGTGGGGGCGCGGTGACCCACACGGGGTCATCCAGGAGCGATGATGCCGACGCAACTCGTTGAACGCCAACGCCCGGGCTCCCCCCTCCGCGGCCTCGGCGGCCGGGGACGGGGACCTTCGGGCGGAGGCGCCGCGCCGGGGCGCGAGCCGGCACCGGTCGGGACGGGTCTGCTCGGGGTCGCGGCATTCCTCGCCGCAGTCACGATGCTGTTTCTGGCATTCACCAGCGCGTACCTGGTCCGCCGTCAGGAAACGGGCTGGGTCGAGTTTGCGGCGCCCTGGGTGCTGTGGCTCAACACCGCCGTGCTGCTCAGCAGCAGCGTCACCCTGGACTGGGCGCGCCGGCGCATTCGATCGGGGGACGTCGCCGGGCTGCGGCGCGGGGTCGAGGCGACGGCGACGCTCGGCCTGCTGTTCGTCCTCGGCCAGGTCGTCGCGTGGCGGCAACTCGCCGCGCAGGGTCTGTTCCTGACCACGAACCCCCACAGCTCGTTCTTCTACGTGCTGACCGCGGTCCACGGCGTGCACCTGCTCGGCGGCATCGCCGCGCTGGCGCTCGTGCTGGTGGGGACGTGGAGCGGGCGCTACACCGCGCAGAATCACGCCGGGATCACGAACTGCGCGACATACTGGCACTTCATGGCCCTGCTCTGGGTGTACCTGTTCGTGCTCCTGTTCTGGGTCTGACGGGGGCGGCGACACTGGGGAGGCGATGATGACGGCGGTAGGTGCACACGAGCCGGATCAGACGGCGGCCTCGAGGTGGGACGGGGGGCGGTCGCCGTTCGACGTCGGCTGGGGCAAGCTGATGATGTGGCTGTTCCTGATGTCCGATGCCCTGACGTTCTCGGGCATGCTGATCGGCCTGTGGACGCTCCGCCTCGGGAGTCCGACGTGGCCCGACCGGGCGCACATCATGAACATCCGGCTCGTCGGCATCATGACCGTCATCCTGATCTGCAGCAGCACGACGATGGCGCTGTCGGTCTACGAGGCCCGGCGCGGCGCCCGGCAACGAGCGGTGTGGTTTATCGCGGCGACGATTGTGGCGGGGTTCATCTTCGCCGCGCTCCAGGCGACGGAGTGGACGCACTTCATCGCGGACGGGGCCCGGCTGAACACCAATCCCTGGGGAGTGCCGGCGTTCAGCTTCACGTTCTTCATCATCACCGGCTATCATGGGCTGCACGTCGTCGGCGGATGCGTGTACCTGTGGGCGATGGCGCATCGCATCGCCAAAGGGTTGTCCGGGGCTGGCGGGCTCGAGGTCGCGGGCCTGTACTGGGGCTTCGTCGATCTCGTGTGGGTATTCATCTGGCCGTCGATCTACCTACTGTAGCGGGAGGGCGCAACGAATGCATCACCATGACCCGGAGATCGTCGAACATGATCACATGGCACCGCCGCGCACGTTCCTCACGGCGTGGCTGATCTTGCTCGTCCTCACCGCGGTCGAGGTCAGCGTCGTGCTCGTGTTCGCGCTCCCGGCCGCGATGCGCGTCACGATCCTGCTCATCACGGCGTGCCTGAAGGCCAGCCTCATCGGCGCGTACTACATGAACCTCAAGTTCGAGCGGTTGGTCATGATGTACGTCATCGTGATCCCGCTGATTGCGCTCGCGCTGGTGATGTTCTGGGGCGTTGTGCCGGACGCCGCCAGGATCTTGGGGCTGCACTAACCGGTCAGTCCAACGCAGCGTACCCGGGAAGCGTCAGAAACTCCACAAACGTCTCGCTGAGCGCCACCTCTTCGAACAGCTTCCGCGCCCAATCGAGCCGACCCGCGGCACCGCCCGTGTCCCCGCGCTCACGGCGCAGCCGGGCGACCTCCTCGTCGCACATCCGACGCACCAACTCGGCGCTGACATGCCGGTGCTCGGCGAGCGCGGTCCCGTGGCGCACCCACTGCCACACCTGACTTCTGGAGATCTCCGCCGTCGCACTGTCTTCCATCAGGTTGTAGATCGCCACGGCGCCGGAGCCTCCGAGCCACGCCTCGAGGTACTGCAGTGCGACACTGATGTTGTTGCGCAGGCCCGCCTCCGTCGTCTCGCCGCCCGGCACGCGCACGTCGAGGATTTCACGCGCCGTCACGTGGACGTCGTCGCGCAGGCGCTCGACCTGGTGCGGGCGCGACCCGAGCACCCGGTCGAAAACACCTGCCGCCACCGCAACGAGGTCCGGGTGGGCGACCCAGGTGCCGTCGAAGCCGGCCTGCGCCTCGCGGACCTTGTCCTCCCGAACCTTGGCCAACGCCACCTCGGTCACCGCCGCGTCCCGGCGGTTGGGGATGAACGCGGCCATGCCGCCGATCGCATGCGCGCCCCGCCGGTGGCATGTCCGGACGAGCAACTCGGTGTAGGCCCGCATGAACGGCACGGTCATCGTCACCTGCGCACGGTCGGGCAGCACGAACCCCGGGCGGTCCCGGAACTTCTTGATGACGCTGAAGATGTAGTCCCATCGACCGGCGTTCAGGCCGGCGGAGTGATCCCGCAACTCGTAGAGGATCTCTTCCATCTCGAGCGCGGCAAGCACGGTCTCGACGAGCACGGTCGCCTTGATCGTGCCGCGCGGCACCGAGAGCGCGTCCTGCGCCGCGACGAACACGTCGTTCCACAGCCGTGCCTCGGTGTGGCTCTCCAGCTTGGGCAGGTAGAAGTACGGTCCGGTGCCCCGTTCCGACAGACGCCGCGCGTTGTGGAAGAAGTAGAGCCCGAAGTCGAAGAGCCCCGCGGCGATCGGTCGTCCGTCCACGAGCACGTGTTTCTCGGTCAGGTGCCAGCCGCGCGGACGGACGAGCAACGTCGCGATCGTCTCGCCCAGCCGGTACGTCTTCCCCTCCGGGCTGGTGTATGCGATCGTCCGACCTGCCGCGTCGATAAGATTCTGCTGTCCCTCGAGGACGTTCGCCCAGGTCGGCGAGAGCGCGTCCTCAAAGTCGGCCATGAAGACATCCGCGCCAGAGTTGAGCGCGTTGATGATCATCTTCCGCTCCGCGGGGCCGGTGATCTCGACGTGCCGCCGCTGAAGGTCGTCGGGAACCGGAGCCGTGCGCCACGCGCTCTCGCGGATGCTCCGCGTGGCGGAGAGGAACGCTGGGAGCGCCCCGGCGTTGAATGCGGCCTGCCGATCGGCGCGGTCCCGAAGGAGGGCCACCCGCGTCGGGTTGAACTCGCGGTGCAGACGCGCGACGAACCGGAGCGCGTCGGGGCTCAGCACCGGTGCAAGCCGGGCCTCCACCACCCCCGTGACCTCGACGCCGTCAACGCGACTCCCCGTGTGACCGTCGCTCATCGTCCCGCTCCCGCCGAGAAGTCTTGTGGCGTCGCCGTCGGCCCGACGTACTCAGGCGCGGCGGCCCCCGCGAGCAGTTCCCGCACGATCATCGAGACCGCACCGGTCGCAAACACCGCTGGCGCCGCGGCCGCGCGCGCCAGCGCACCCTGCATCGCCCTCGTGTAGCCGATGCAGTCCATCACCACGAGCGATACACCGGCGGCCGCGAGCGCCCGCCCCGCGGCGTCCAGCGCGCCCGACTCGCTGTACGGCGACACCGTGACGGCGGTCGCCGGTGCGAGCCGACCCCAGTGAGTCTCCGCCCACGGCACCTGCGCGGCGTCAGGCACCGTCACGCCCAGCCGCGCTTCCCGGCCCGGCGCCCGAACGCCCTCGAGCGCCGCCGCGACGACGTGCGGGAACATCCGGTTCGGGCACACGACCGCGCCGCGGGACACGAGGTCGGGGAAGTCGCCGGTGCAGAGGAGCACGATGAGGTCGGCCCCCTCGGATTCGAGCCGGCGCACGGCGGCCTGCACCCTGGGTGCGACGCAGCCGTGCGCGAGCCGCACCTCACGCCCGGTGCGCAGACGGCTGACGAGAACCGCATCGTCGTCGCGCGGTGCGAACTGGGCGATCTCGGCGTCGCTCAAGCCGTCGAGCGCGCCCGCCTGCACGAGCCGCGCATGTTGGAGCGCCCGGTCGAACTCGTCGATCAGGTCCAGTCTGGGCGATTGTCCGATCGTGACGAACCCAACGGTCCGCATGGCTCCCCCTCCTGCGCGCTCCACGTCGCGCCCCTCAATGTGCGGCACGCCGTTCGGTTCCTGACCCCTGCAAGCACGAGAGCGATCCGTAGAGTTCGAGCAGCCGAGCGTATTCGGCTGGATCGTAGAATCGGCACCCGCCTGCGCCAAACGCCTTGGCCACTTCGACGCAGAACCGCACGGCCTGTTCGATGTCCGTCGCCTGGCTGGCCCCCGTCGCCGAACCCGGGACAGCGATCTCGGCCGTCAGCGCCACTCCCACGACCGGCGCGCTCGTCGCGACGCTCGGCTGAAGAATGCTGTTCACATGATACACGCCGTTGCCGTACGGTGTGATGTCCTGAGTGGTGATCGGGAGGACCACCGCCGGACGCCCTGTGACGATCTGCATCAGATCCAGCAGGTCATCGCTGACCCGAAGCACGTACCCTTCCTTGACCGTGGGCGAGATGGCGATGCCGCGGCGATTGACGATCCGGTTCCCGCGAGTGGTGTCTACGGACAAAACGGCGTCCATCGCGGGATCCACCTCGCGCTGGTTCATCGTCCGCATATCGACGGGCGACCCCATGAACGGGACCGGCTCATGCGGCTGCGTAGGCGCATTCGGACACACGTGCGTGGCGACGCGCACGTCGCCGATCAGACGGTCACCCTCCCGCGCCATATCGGCAAGCTTGAGGGCGACGGCGAGCGCCGTCACCGCCCCATCGCCGTCGGACACCAACCCGATCCGTTCCGGCCGAGCGCCGAGCCCCCCGAGACGACCGACCACCCCGAGGGTCGGGGCCGCGCCGCCGACGAGCTTGCCCGTACGACCCGGAACGGTGACGGTGAGGAACTCGGTCGCGCCCCGCGATCCGCGGATCGGCTCGACGGACACATGGTCGAGCCCCCTCGCCTTCAGGAGTGCCGCGACGCGGCTGCCGGAGGCCCGCGCCGAATCGACCAGTTCCATGATTTCGAGCGTCTGCTTGAGCGCCATGCGGCCGTTCCCCGAACGCGCCGTCATACGCGGAAGCCCTACGGCATCCCGCCGTGAGGAGTATTCTCGCGACGTACAACAATGCCCTCGTGCGGTGCTGAAGGAACGTCCGCCACGCGGGTGGAACACTCGGTGAACGCCGCGGGCCGAGACGCCGGCGCGCACACGCTGTACCGCGGAGGCATCGATGCACATCGCTGATCTGCTGCGGCATCGCGAGGTACGACGCACGCTCCATCCGGCCAGCGCCGCGCATCTCACGCGGCGCGAACTCCTCCACCGCCTGACGTCGCTGGGTATTGGCCTTGGAGCCGCGTCGACGCTCATCAGCGCCCTTGGCGAGGGGTATCCCGCGTTCGCTCAGACGGGGCAGTTCAAGGGCCAGACCCTCGTGGTCACGAGCTACGGGGGCACCTGGCAGGATTTCATGGAGCAGGAACACATCCCGCCGTTCGAGGCCCTCACCGGCGCCAAGGTGGAGCTGGCGATCGGGCTCGCGAAGGATTGGTTCGCCAAGATGCAGGCCGCGGGAAAGAGCAACCCGCCGTACGACATCTTCGTCACCAACGAAACCTATCTGGCGCAACTGCGCCTCGAAGGCTACTTCGCGCCGCTGCCCGCGGACAAGTTGCCGAACCTCGCGTTCGTGCCGAAACCGTTGCGCCAGCCCAAAGATGTGGGCGTCCTGGGGCTCGTCGGCGCGCTTGGGATCACCTACCGGTCCGACCAAGTCAAGGATGTCCCGAAATCGTGGACCGACTTGGGAAAGTACGGGAACAAGACGACGATCTTCACCATCGGGAACTCGGGCGAACCGCAGCACGTGATGAAGATGTCCCAGATTCTGACGGGCAGTTACAAGAACTACAAACCGGCGGTCGACTGGATCGCGAAGAACCTGTGCGCGGCGCGCCAGGTGGACTTCAGCGGCACGGAGCAGACGATGCTGACCCAGGGCGAGACGTACGTCGGCGTGATCGACGCCCCCGACTGGGCGTTTCTCAAAGCCAAGGGGCTCCCTGTCGAGTGGGTGCTCCCCAAGGAAGGCTACTGTGGCATGTTCGAGCAGGATATGAACGTGACGGCCGGGAGCAAAGTCAAAGATCTCGCGTATGCGTTCATCAACTACTGGCTGAGCCCGCCCGTCCAGCAGAAGTGGACAGAGAAGTTCTACTGGACGCCAGCCAACGGCCATGTGACGATCAGCAGCGACCTCCAGAAGTTGATCCCCGTCACCCCGGACCAGTTGACGCGCATTCCCCGCTGGGACTACGTGTGGCTCAACAACTCGGGCGCGCGCGAGGCGATGACGGATGCGTGGAACCACGAGGTGACCGGGCACTGTTAACGCCGACGTGAACATCCGCCCGTCCCGGGGCGCCCGCCGATCTCGAGAATCCGCGCGCCGCCTCGCCACGCCGCGCCGGCCAGCAGGCGTGGCGGAGACGCCGGCCTAACCGACGATGGCCCAAATCACCCTCGATCACCTGACGAAGCGGTTCGGCGACGCCGTCGCGGTCCAGGACCTGACGCTCGAGCTTGGGTCCGGCGAGCTCGTCGCCCTGCTGGGTCCGTCGGGATGCGGGAAGACCACGACGCTCCGGATGGTCGCGGGCTTCGAGACGCCGACCGAGGGGCGCGTGCGGCTTGGGGACGCCGACGTGACCGACGCGCCTCCGGAGAAACGCAACTGCGGCATGGTGTTTCAGAACTACGCATTGTTCCCGCACCTCACCGTCGAACAGAACGTGGCGTTCGGACTCGAGATGCGGGGGATCGACCGCACCGAAGTACGCCGCCGCGTGGGCGAGATCGTCGAGAAGGTCGGGCTCCGTGGCCTGAGCCGGCGGTATCCGCGCCAGCTTTCGGGAGGCCAACAGCAGCGGACGGCGCTGGCGCGGGCCCTGATCATCAACCCGAGCGTCCTGCTGCTTGACGAACCCCTCGCCAACCTGGACGCGAAGCTCCGCGAAGAGATGCGGTTCTACATCCGATCGCTGCAGCGGGAGTTCCACATCACGACGCTGTACGTCACGCACGACCAGGCGGAAGCGCTCGTCTTGGCCGACCGCGTGGCAGTCCTGATGAACGGCGTGCTGCAGCAGTACGATCCGCCGGAACGAGTCTATCAGCGGCCGCGGTCGGCTGCGGTCGCCGGGTTCATCGGGCTCACCAATCTGATCCCCGGGCGCGTGCGCGCGCGCGCCGGCGACCGCGTCGTACTCGACACGGCCGGGGGCCACGTCTCGTCGCTCGGCGACGCGTCGTTGCGAGAGGGCGCGGACGCGCTCCTCAGCATCCGCCCTGAGCACCTCGAGTTCCGCCGCCCGGATGTCTCGCCCGAGGACGGCCGCAACCGAATGCGGGGCACCGTCCGCGAGCGCACGTTTCTCGGCGCCCTCATCGATTTCCGCGTGGACGTCGGGCGAGACTTGGTCCTGCGTATCCAGGGGAACGTGAGTGCGCCGGAGCGCGTGGGCGACATCGTCGCCGTGTCGTTCGACCCCGCGGCGGGCTGGGCGCTGCCGCGGGGGGACGGCTAGCCGTGGCCGTCGCACGCGCCGCAGCCAACGGCGCGGCCGCCGACGCCTCACGGCGCGTCGTCGGCCGCCACCTGCTCGTTGCCCCGGCGCTCGCCGTGCTCGTCGTCTTCTTCGTCCTGCCGTACCTCAACCTGCTCGTGATCAGCCTCATGACGCCGAGCCACCGCGCGCCGTACCTGCGCGTCCTCACGCTCGGCAACTATACCACGCTGCTGCGCGATCCGTTCACCTGGCAGGTGATCTGGCATACGCTGTGGATCGGCGGGGTCACGACCGCGATCTCGTTGGTGCTCGCCTACCCGCTCGCGTACCATCTGGCCCGGGCGCCCCGCCGGCTGCGGGGCGTCCTGATGGTCCTCGTCATCTCGCCGCTGCTCGTGGGCGTGCTGATCCGGACGTACGGATGGATGATTCTGCTGCAGGACACCGGGCTCGTCAACCAGTTCCTGCGCGCCGTCGGGCTGCGAGGGGCGCCGTTGATGTACAACAACACCGGCGTACTGATCGGCCTCGTGCATGTGTTCATCCCGTTCATGGTGCTGTCGATCGCCGGCACGATCCAACACATCGACCCGGAGCTCGAGTTCGCTGCGCGGTCGCTCGGCGCGGGGGCCTGGCGGACGTTCTGGCGCGTCGTCGTACCCTTGAGCCTGCCCGGCGTGTTCGCCGGCACGATCCTCGTCTTCGTCCTCACGGTCAGCTCGTACGTGATCCCGTCGCTTCTTGGGGGCTTCACGGTGCTCACCGTGCCGCTGCTCGTCGTTCGCACCGTCACGGAGCTCTTCAACTGGCCGGGGGGCAGCGCGTTCGCCATCCTCTTCTTCGTCATTTCGCTCGCCGTCATCTGGCTCTACGTCCGCGCGATGGGCCGCGCGGCTCATCTGTCGTGACGCACCGGGGCGCCCTTCCACGATGATCCGACCCCGCGAGCGGTTGTGGATGAACCTCGCCGTCGGCCTGGTCTACGCGTTTCTCCTGGCGCCGATCGTCGTCGTCGTGCTCGCGGCGCTCAACTCGGGCGCCTATCTCCGGTTCCCGCCCGAGGGGCTGTCGATTCGATGGTTCGTCGCGTTCGCCCACAGTCGATCGTTCACCCGATCGCTCCGGTTCAGCCTCGAACTGGCGACCGTGGTCACCGTGTGTGCGACCGTCGTCGGCACGATGGCCAGTCTGTGGGTGGTCCGGTTCTCCGGACGGTTCCGCAACACACTGCGGATTCTGATGGTCGCACCGCTTGCGGTGCCCGGTATCCTCACCGGCATCGCGCTGCTGATCTTCTTCTACGCGGTCGGATGGGAGAAGACCGGGCTCGCGGGGCTGATCGTCGGCCACACGCTGATCTGCGTACCCTACGTGTTCCTCATCACAAGCGCGGTGCTCATCCGGTTCGACCGCACGCTGGAAGAAGCGGCGCGCAATCTCGGGGCCGACGCGTTCAAGACGTTCTGGCGGATCACGCTGCCGCTGATCAAAGGGGGGCTCATCTCCGGGGCGGTGTTCGCGTTCGTCACGAGTTACGACGAGTTCAATATCTCGCTGCTGTTGAGCGGCGTCGGCACGACCCCGCTGCCGATCGAACTGTTCGACTACCTGCGGTTCTCGTTCGATCCCACGGCCGCCGTAGCGGGCACGATCAGCATCGGGATGGCCCTCGTCGTCGTGCTCATCACCCAGAGGCTCGTCGGGCTGGAATCGTTGTACCTCGGCGGCGGATGACCGCCGCACGCCTTAGAAACCCCACGCCTTCGGGACGAACAGCCGCTCCTGAGTCCGGATCGCAAAGCGATCGGTCATCCCGGCAAGAAAGTCGCACACCGTGCGGTGCACGGTCGCCCGGCCTTCGTCCAGCAACCGGCGCGCGTCCGGGTTGATCTCCTCCGGGTGCTCCACGTAGTAAGCGAACAAAACCTCCAGCAGCCGCTGCATCTTGCCGACCTCGGCCTTGGCGGCCGAGCCGAAGTACACGGTCGTGAACAGGAACTCCTTGAGCTCGTTGAGGGCGGTACGGACCGTGTCGCTCATACCCAGACGCGGCGTGTCCGTGGAGTGGCTGACGATGTCGCGCACCGTCGTGTCCACCCACCGGCCGCGCGTTTCGCCGAGGACGCTCCGGACGGACGCCGGCACGTCCCGCTCATCGATCAGCCCGGCACGAATCGCATCGTCGGTGTCGTGGTGGATGTAGGCGATCCGGTCAGCCACGCGCGCCAGTTGTCCCTCGATCGTCTCCGGCACCCGCTCGGGGAGCGCTTCCTCGATCCCCGGAAGCACCTCCAGGTCCTTCCGGCCTTTGGAGTGCCCGCCGATGCCGTCCCGCACCTCCCACGTGAGGTTCAGGCCGTCCTCGTACGCGCCGTCGCGCGTCCGGCGACGCTCGAGCACCTCGACGATCCGCAGGCTCTGCAGATCGTGTCGGAATCCGCCGTGATCGGCCATGAGGTGGTCGAGCACCTCCTCGCCGGCGTGGCCGAACGGCGGATGGCCGAGATCGTGGGCGAGTACGATCGCCTCGGTCAAATCCTCGTTGATGCGGATCGCGCGCGCGATCGTGCGCGCGATCTGTGCGACCTCGATCGTGTGCGTCAGTCGGGTCCGGTAGTGGTCGCCCTCGGGCGCCACGAACACCTGGGTCTTGTGCATCAACCGACGGAACGCCTTCGAGTGCACGATGCGATCGCGATCGCGCTGGAACTCGGTGCGCAGGAAGTCCAACGGTTCGGGCCGCTGCCGGCCCCGCGAGCGTGCGCTTCGCGCGCCGCGAGTCGACAGCACCTTGTCCTCCAACGCCTCGGTGGTCTCGCGCGGCGTCATGGGCTTCCAATCGCCCCCCTGCGGGTCCGGCCGGCCTCTCGGCCGGCCGGACCCCCGTCTCCTCGATCCGCGCTCGAGCGGGCGAGGCCTCGGCGCCGGCGACTACCGGTCACGCTCGCCGCGGGCCCGCTTCTCCTTGAGCGCCGCCTGTGCCGCCGCGAGGCGCGCGGTGGGCACGCGGTACGGCGAGCAGCTGACGTAACTGAGCCCGACCCGGTGGCAGAACTCCACGCTCGCCGGATCCCCGCCGTGCTCGCCGCAGATCCCGAGCTCGATGTCGGAGCGCGTCCGCCGGCCGAGCCGCACCGCCTGGTCGATCAACGCCCCGACCCCCTTCTCGTCGAGCACCTGGAACGGGTTCTCGGGCAGGATCTTCATGTTCACGTACTCCAGCAGGAACTTCCCCTCCGCGTCGTCCCGGCTGAACCCGAAGATCAGCTGCGTCAGGTCGTTGCTGCCGAACGAGAAGAACTCCGCGACCTGCGCGATCTCGTCGGCGACGACGCACGCCCGCGGCACCTCGATCATCGTCCCGAACTTGTACTTGACCCGCACGCCCTGCTCGGTCATGACGCGGTCCGCGAGCGGGCGGACGCGGTCCTCGACGAGTTTGAGCTCGTTCACGTGGCCGACGAGGGGGATCATGATCTCCGGATGCGTGCGCACGCCGTCCTTGGCCAGGATGCATGCCGCCTCGAGGATCGCTCGCGTCTGCATATCGATGATGCCGGGGAACATGATGCCGAGGCGGATCCCCCGGAGCCCCAGCATCGGGTTCTGCTCGCGCATCTTCGCAACCTCACGCAGCAGGTGCTCCTTTTCCGCGAGCTCCGCGGGGTTGTTCCCGCGGACGCGCAGCTCCGTCACCTCGATCAGCAGCTCGTCGTACTGCGGCAGGAATTCATGCAGCGGCGGGTCGATCAACCGGATGACGACCGTCATCCCCGCCATCTCGCGGAGGATGCCGACGAAATCCTGCCGCTGGATCGGGAGGAGCTCATCGAGTGCGCGCTGCCGCTCGGCCTCCGTCTCGGCGAGAATCATGCGGCGGACAATCGGGAGCCGGTCCTCCTCGAAGAACATGTGCTCGGTCCGACACAGCCCGATGCCCTCGGCGCCGAACGCCCGTGCCCGGGCCGCGTCCCGCGGATAGTCGGCGTTCGCCCACACGCCGAGCCGCCGCGTCTTGTCGGCCCACCCGAGCAGCGTTTGCAGATCGCGATCCTTGCTGACGTCCGGGTCGATCGTGCGAATCGCGCGGCCGAACACCTCGCCGGTCGTGCCGTCGATCGAGATCGCTTCGCCCTGGCGCACGATCGTGCCGTTGACGCTGAACTGGTGACTCTGCGGGTCCACCCGGATCGCCTCGGCCCCCGCAACGCAGGGTTTGCCGAGCCCCCGCGCCACGACCGCGGCGTGGCTCGTCGCGCCCCCCCGCGCCGTCAGGATGCCCCGCGCGGCGAGCATCCCGTGCACGTCGTCGGGGTTCGTCTCGGGGCGCACGAGGATCACGGCCGTGCCCTGCTGCCCGATCTCGACCGCGGTGTCGGGATCGAACACCGCGACGCCGGTCGCGGCGCCGGGCGACGCGTTCAGGCCGGTCGCGAGCAGCTTGCCTTCCCGTTCCGCGGCCGTCTTGTCGTCCGGATCGAATCGCGGCAGCAGCAGCTGGTAGATCTGGTCCGGCTCGACGCGCAACAGCGCCTCGTCCCTCGAGATCAACTTCTCCCGCACCATGTCCACGGCGATCTTCACCGCGGCCTGCGCCGTCCGCTTGCCGGTGCGGGTCTGGAGCATCCACAGCTTGCCGCGTTCGACCGTAAACTCGAGGTCCTGCATCTCCTTGTAGTGGCGTTCCAGCATGGTCGCGACCTTCTGGAACTGCGTGTACACGCCCGGCATCTCCTTGGACATCTGGGAGATCGGGTGCGGCGTCCGGATGCCCGCGACGACGTCCTCGCCCTGCGCGTTCGGCAGATACTCGCCGTACAGGCTCTTCTCGCCGGTCGCGGGGTTGCGCGTGAAGGCGACGCCGGTCGCGCTGTCCTCGCCCATGTTCCCGAACACCATCGTTTGGACGCTGACCGCGGTCCCGAGGTCGTGGGCGATCTTGTTGAAGTTCCGGTAGTCGACCGCGCGCCTTCCCATCCACGAGTCGAACACCGCGCGGATCGCCAGCTCCAGCTGCGTCCACGGGTCGGTCGGGAACTCCACACCCTTCTCCCGCCGGATCAGGTCTTTGAACGCCTGCGCGATCTCGCGCAGGTCCTGCGCGCTCAGGTCGGTGTCGATGCGGGCGCCGGTGCGATGCTTGTGCGCCTCCAGGATCGCCTCGAACTTGTCGCCGGGAACGTCGAGGACGATCTTCCCGAACATCTGCACGAAGCGGCGGTAGGCATCCTGTGCGAACCGTTCGTTGCCGGTGAGCGCCGCGAGACCGCGGAGTGTGGCTTCGTTCAACCCGAGGTTCAACACCGTGTCCATCATCCCGGGCATCGAGAACTTCGCCCCGGACCGCACCGAGACGAGCAGCGGGTTCTCGGGGTCGCCGAACTTCTTGCCCATCTTGCGCTCGACCGTCGCGAGCGCGCGGCGCACCTCATCCATCAAGCTCGCCGGAAACTGCTGGCCCCGCGCGTTGTACGCGTTGCACACCGCGGTCGTGATCGTGAACCCTGGCGGCACCGGGAGTCCGACCTGGCTCATCTCTGCGAGCCCGGCGCCCTTGCCGCCGAGCAGGTCCCGCATCGTCGCGTTGCCTTCCTCGAACAACCAGATGCCCTTGCGGGCGTTCCCTTTCGCCAGAGTTGCCGCACTGCGCCGGCGCGGCGCGGACACGCGTCGCCCGGACGCCTTTGCGCGAGTGCGTACTGCCATCCTCAAGTCACCTCACCTTGTAATGGTTCTGAGTATCGGATCGTCCGCGGTACCACTGTGCGTTTAGGAGGACGTCGCCGCCTTTCCTTCTCCGACGACGACGCGCGACAGGTCTGCGATCGGCCGGATCAACCCGACCACGCCCGCGAGCAGCGCGAAGCGGTTCTGGCGGATCGTCTCGTTGGGATCCATCACCAGCACGTCCTGGAAGAACCGATCCACGGGACCGGCCAGCCCGGCAAGCCGCGCGAGCGCCATCCCGTACCGCCGGACGAGCGCGTCCGCGCCGCGCGCGGCGCCGTCCTGGACGGCCTGATCGCCCGGCCGCGCCGCCGCGCCCGCGACGTCCTGCGCCTTGCGCAGGCTCCCGAGCAGCGCACGTTCCGCCGGTGCGGCGAAGAGCTCCTCGCGGATCTCCCCCCCGACACCCTTCGGCAGGATCCGAGCCGCCCGGTCGAACGCCGTGTACACGCTGGCGAACGCCGCCGTCCGCCGAAACTCCCACAGCGCGCGCGCCCGAGCAGCCGCGTCGATCAGATCGTCGGCGCCGGCCTCGAGCACGGCGTCGACGGTATCGTAACTGATTCCCTCGTCGATCAGCGCCGCACGGAGACGCTGGCGCAGCGCACTCCGCCACTCGTGGAGCACGCGCGCCTCATCCGCCGCCGGGATGACGCCGGTCTCACGCGCGAGGGTGTCCATGCTCACCCGGATCTCGTGTCGCAGCACGATCGCAACAATCCCAGACGCCGCACGCCTGAGGCCGTACGGGTCCTGCGACCCGCTCGGCGTGATGCCCGCCGCGAGCGCGCTGAGCAGCGTATCGACCTTGTCGATCAGCGCCAGGTGCGCGCCGGTCGTCGAGGCCGGCAGGGTGGTGCCGCGGGGCAAATACTGCTCGCGGATCGCGTCTGCGACCGGCGCAGGTTCCCCGTCGAGCCGGGCGTAGATGCCGCCCATGATGCCTTGGAGCTCCGGCAGCTCGCGCACCACCTGGGTAACGAGATCGGCCTTGCTGAGATGCGTGGCGCGCGCCAGCAGCTGCCCGTCGGACGTCGAGAGTCCGAGCAGCCGGGTGAGGATGCGCGCCAGGTGCTCCAGGCGCGCCGTCTTGTCGGCCATCGTGCCGAGCCGGTCGAGGAACACGAGGTCCTTGAGGGCCGGGACCCGGTCCTCGAGCCGCCGCTTGCGGTCCTCGTCGAAGAAGAACCGGCCATCGGCGAGCCGCGCCCGCAACACCCACTCGTTTCCCTCGCGAACGGTGGCGAGCCCGCGCCGGTTGCCGTTGCGCACCGCCACGAACGCGGGCAGCAGCCGCCCCGCGGCGTCCTCGACCGCGAAGTACTTCTGGTGGTGCTGCATCACCGTGATCAGCACCTCGCGCGGGAGCGCGAGAAACTCCTCGGCGAAGTGGCCGACGAATGCCTCCGGCCATTCCACAAGCTGCACGGTCTCGTCGAGCAGGTCCGGGTCGAGGATCGGACGACCGTCGACCGCCCGGGCGGCTCGGGTCGCCGCGTCTGTGATGCGCCGCCGGCGTTCCTCCGGATCGACCAACACGAAACTTCGCCGCAGCGTCGCCTCGTAGACGCCGGCGGAGGCGACCGCCACCGACCTCGGGTGGAGGATCCGATGCCCGTACGTCCGCCGTCCAGCCCGAACCCCGGCGAATTCGCAGGCGACAACACGGGTCCCGAAGAGCGCGACCAGCCACCGCACCGGCCGGCTGAACCGCACCGTCCCCGTCCCCCACCGCATCGGCTTCGGGAACGCCAGCCCGGCGGCGAGTTGCAGCAGCAGCGCGCCGAGCACCCGCGCCGCCAGCTCTCCCGGCTCGCGCCGCACGGCGTACACATACTCCCCCTGGGGCGTCGCACGCCGCTCAAGCGCCCCCACCGGCACGCCCTGCCCCTTCGCGAACCCCTCGGCCGCCGGAGTCGGGCGCCCGTCGGGGGTGAACGCCGCGCGCGCGGCGGGCCCCCGCACCTCGCGAACGAGATCGGACTGGCGGGACGCGACGTCCTCGACGATCAGCACGAGCCTCCTGGGTGTCGAGACGGCGCGGATCTCGCCCACGGTGATCCGCGCTGCCTCGAACGCGCTCCGCGCGCCGTCTGCGAGCTGCCGCGCTCCATCCCACGCAGCCTGCGGCGGCAGCTCCTCGCAGCCGATCTCGAAGACAAGGCGCGCGGGAGTGCCGGTCCGCGCCGCCGGGCGGGGGCGCCGCGCCGATGGGGACGTCGTCCGGGGGTTACGCGGCATCGTGCCGCTTCCGGAGCAGGGGCCAGCCCAGATCTTCGCGATGCTTGAGATAGAGTTCCGCGCTACGCCGTGCCAGCATCCGGCACCGGGCCATTAGGCTTGCGCGCTCCGCGACGCCGACCGCCCCGCGCGCGTCGAGCAGGTTGAAGGTGTGGGAGCACCTGAGCACGTGCTCGTACGCCGGCACGATGAGGCCGGCGTCGAGCAACCGGCCCGCCTCGGCCTCGTTCGCGGTGAACTGGTCCCGCAACATCTGCACGTCTGCGTGCTCGAACGCGTACTTGGAGTGCTCAAACTCTTCCTCCCGCCGGATCTCACCGTATGTGACCCCGGGCGCCCATTCAAGGTCGAAGATGTTGTCCTTGCGCTGCACGAACTGCGCGATGCGCTCCAGCCCGTACGTCAGCTCCACCGGCACCACCGGCAGATCGATCCCGCCGGCCTGTTGAAAGTAGGTGAACTGGCTGATCTCCTGACCGTCCAGAAACACCTGCCACCCGACGCCGGACGCCCCGAGCGTCTGGTCCGCCCAGTCGTCCTCGAGGAACCGGAGGTCGTGGTCGCGCAGCTCGATCCCCAACGCGCCGAGGCTGCGGAGATAGAGATCCTGCACGTCGTCGGGGGAGGGTTTGAGGATGACCTGGTATTGATGGTGCTGGTAGAGGCGGTTCGGATTCTGGCCATAGCGGCCGTCGGCCGGCCGCCGGCTCGGCTGGACGTACGCCACGGCCCACGGCTCGGGTCCGAGCGCCCGCAAGAACGTGGCCGGGTGCATCGTGCCCGCGCCCACTTCCAGATCATACGGTTGGGCGATCACGCATCCGCGGGCGGCCCAATACCGCTCCAGGCCGAGGATGAGGTCTTGAAATGTCATGGGGTCCTCCTGCGAATCGAGCGGCTGCCCTTGGCGAGAGGCGGAGCCGGTCGCCCTATCCGATCCCGAGCGGTTCCTCCTCTCGTTCGCGGCGCACCGGCAGCGAGGTGAGCATGGTCGCGACGACGAACGCGGCGAGCCCTGCGGCCGCCCAACTCAGCGGCAACTCGATGACCCGATCATCGGTGTGGATCCGCACGGCGCCGGCGGGGCCGCGCCGCACGATGCGCTGCGCTTCCTCCATCGCGGATCCGAAGTGGGCGAGCGCCCGCTGGACCCGCTCCAGGTCGATCTCCATGAGACCACCTCCGACGTCTATCTTATCACGTCGTCTTGGCGGCTGAGAACTCCTCGCGGACCATCTGGAGGAACGCTTCGACCACCGTCGGGTCGAACTGCGTGCCCGCGTGGCCGCGCAGATACGCCGTCGCTGCCTCGTCGCTCCACGCCGGCCGGTAGGGACGGTCCGATCGCACGACGTCCCAGACGTCCGCGACGGCGAAGATCCGCGCCGCCAGCGGAATCTGCTCGCCCTTGAGGCCGCGGGGGTATCCCGTGCCGTCCCACTTCTCGCGATGACAGTAGGGAATATCCAGCGCCGGACGCAGGTACGGGATCGGCGTCAGCAGCGTGTACGCATATGCCGGATAGCGCTCCATCACCGCCCGCTCCTCGTCCGTGAGCGGGCCGCGCTTGGACAACACGGCATCGGGCACCCCGAGCTTCCCGACGTCGTGCAGCAGCACGCCACGTCTGACGTGCACCAGCTCGTCGGCCGACACCCCCAGCCGGCTCGCGAGGCGCACGGTTGTGTCCATGACGCGCTGCGTGTGCCCCTCGACGTCGCGGTCCCGGAGCTCCATCGCGCGGGCCCACCCGGCGAGCGTCGTGTCGTAGGCGAGCGCGAGATCCGCGTTGGACCGCTGCAGCGCCTCGAACTGCCGGGCGTCGCCGATGGCGATCGCTGTTTGCGCCGCCAGCATACCCAGAAGCTCAAGCCAGTCTTCATCGAACAACACTGGATGCCGATAGAACACTTGCAACACGCCGAGCAGCTGCGCTTTGGCGACGAGCGGGACCGCATACGTGGCCTTGAAGCGCTCCGTGCGACCCTGAGGCAACCGGGTCATCACTAGCGTGTCGGGAGCGGCGTCCAGGTCCGGGACGCCGAGACCGTGGCGCTCGAGCGCGACGCGACCGGCGAGGCCTTCGCCGAGATTGATGCGCACGTGACGCAACACCGCGGTCTGAAACCCGTGATCGGCGGCGTACTCGAGGATCTGGGTGTGCGGGTTGAACAACAACACGCACGCCGCGTCGACGCGCAACAGCGCCATGGCCTTGGCGAGCACGACGTTCAGGCTGACGCCGAGGTCCAGGCTACCGGTGATCACCTGATCGATCTCTCGAAGCGCCTGAAGCTGCGCAGAGCGGCGCACCGTTTCGTCGTACAGCCGGGCGTTCTCCAGGGCTCCCGCCAACTGGTGCGCGTAGCCGCGAAGAAACGCGACGCGCTGGCTCGTGAAGAAACCCGGCTGGCGGCTGTACAATGCGAGCACGCCGAACGTGCGCGTCCGGCTGATGAGCGGAAACGCGCCCACGCTGCGAAGGCCCCGCGCCCGCAGGGCCGGCTCCCACGGCGGAGGCGTGTCGGACCGCGCGACGTCCTCCACCACCACGGTATCCCCGCCAGTCAGGGACCGCCCGATCGCGCCCTGGGCCGTCGACTCGGACCACAGCGCGATGATGTACTGCGGCAGGTCGGTGTCGGCCGGGTGACCGGCCACGAGCCGCGGGCGGCCTCCCGCGTCGAGCGTCGCGATCCACGCAAGCGACACGCCGAAGACGTCGACGCATCGCGCCACGGCGTCGTGGGCGAGGCGCGGGAGGTCGAGGACCCCCGCCATCCGTTGGGCGCTTTCGTACAGCCCCCGGAGATTCTCCAGTTCCTGCGCGAGCTGCTGCGTGAGCTGCGCCCGATGGATCGCGTTACTCGCGAGCTCGGCGAGCGCCGTCAGCGTGCCGGCGTCGCGGGGGGCAAACGGGCCGAGCGCTGACCCGCGCAGGCGGGCGATCGCCAACGCCCCGATCACGCGCTCTCCTTCCCGCATCGGCACCGCGATGCACGGGCCCATGGTGCCCCGGGCGGGAGAGAGCCCGCCCACGGACTCGGGCTCCGCCGTGAGGTCGGAGGTCAGGAACGCGCCGCCGAGATCGATGGCCCTCCCGGAGATGCTACCCGCGATCGGAAACGTCGCCCCCTCCGCCACCGTCTCGACGCCGCGCGCGCACGCACACCGGAACGTCGCGCCGTCGGGTTCCACCAACACGAGCGAGGCGTGCGCGCCTTGCAGGAACGCCATCGTGCGCTCGGTGATCAGAGCGTACAGATCATCAAGATCGCCGGCCCGCCGGAGCGCGGTGCCGAAGCTGTGCACGGCGTCCATCTCCCGCGCGTGCGCCCGCACTTCGTCGAGCAGCCGCAGGCGCTCCGCGACGGACCCGACCTGCCGGCCGACCGCCTCCGCCAGCTTGATCTCGCCCGGCGACCAGCGGCGCGGCCGGGACGTGGCGATCGCAAAGCCACCGATCACGCGGCCGTCGACGAGCAGCGGTCCGGTCAATGATGCCCCGGCGGCGCCGGCCCGGCGCAGCGCCGGCCGGAGCGTGTCCGCGAGCGGGCCCGTGAGCGTCTCCCAATCGTCCACCGCGACGACCCGCGAGAAGTCCAACCCGGCGGCCGCCGCCTCGGCGACGCGCGCTACACTAACGTCGGGGGCGATGTTGCGCGTGACGTGGGCGTCCGGTTCCGACGTGAGCCACACGCCGCCGCGCTCCCCCTCGAGGACCGCGAGCGTCCGGTCGAGCAGCGTCCCGAGAAACGTCCGCAGGTCGGCGGCGCCAGCGGCCGCCAGGACAATGTCGTTGAGCGCTTCGAGGTGCGCGGCCGCCTCCCGACGCCGCGTCACATCCGAGACCGCGCCCTCGTAGCAGACGACGCGGCCGGCGCCGTTCCGCACCGATCGGGCGTTCTCCCGAATCCAGATCCACGATCCGTCGTATCGTTTCACCTGGACCTCGGACTCGGTCACGGCGCCGTCGCGCTCGAGACGGTGGCTCCATTGCCGACGGACGTCGGGGTCGACGTAGAGATCGGAGGCGTTGACGGCCAGGAGATCGTCGCGGCTTGGATACCCGAGAATGCTCACCAGCCTGGCGTTGACGTCGAGGAACTGTCCGGCCGGCGTGGTGCGGTACAGGCCAGCCGGCATCCCATCGAACAGGCTGCGGTACCGAACTTCGCTCTCCCGCAGCGCCTGTTGGGTCGCCCGATGGGTCTTCTCGGCGCGCTTCTGCCGGGTGATGTCCTGCGCGACGACGAGCACGGCGTCTCGTCCACCGAAGCGCAACGAATGCGAAGTGATCTGGACGTCGATGATCTCGCCGGTTTTGAGACGGTGTCGCCACTCGCCGGACCGGCGCAGTCCGAGCGGTCGGTTCGACACGTCTGCGCGCAGTCGAGGCACGTCCTCGGGCGGACGAATGTCCGCGATCGTCATCGCCAGGAACTCTTCCCGCGAATACCCGTAGTGCTCGACGGCGGCCGCGTTGACCTCGAGGAAGCGGAGTGTCTTGCGGTCGAACACCCACATGGGCAGGGGGTTGTGATCGAAGAGGAGGCGAAAGCCGGAGTCGGGCGCCGCCCCGGCCGGACGGCGCGTTGCACGACGCAGGTTTCCGACGTCACGACCGCTGTCCATGCCGCCACGCCCCCTCGCTAGCACGATGCCCGGGATCGCGGCCGCCTAGACGGCGTCGCGCCGCACGACGGACCGGGCCGGCCGAGGACGGGCCCGGCCCGGTCATGCTAGCCGGCGATCGACGGACGGATCTATGACCCAGGCCCGCCCTGCCGGAGGCGTCCGATCACGGCCGGGGCGCGGAGCTTGGCGTCCAACTGGTACTCGAAGTGGATCTGCACCAACCGCGCGAGGTCATGTCGCTGCGCGGGTGGCACGCGCAGCCGCCCGGCCTGTTCCGGCGACGTGCGCAGCAGGTACCCGCACATCGCCAGCACGCCGGGGGCGACCGGGATCACTTCGGGCTGGCCCGCCGCGCATGCGGGGCAGAGCGCGCCGCCCGCGCCGGGGCTGAAGCCCCAGGCCGCAACCGGCCCGGCGGCCTGCCGGGGTAGGCTCCGCCCGCACTCGACGCATGTCTCGACCTCCGGGCGGTAACCGAGGTCCGACGCGAGGCGGAGGCCGAACCAGAGCGTCCCCATCTCGGCGGCCTCTTCATCCGCCTGCTCGAGACCGGCGAGCGCGCGGAGTACGAGGTCGAAGACGTCCTCATGGCGATCGCGCTCCGGGAGAAACCGGTCCACCAACTCGGCGACGTACGCAGCGTACCCGGACCTGACGAGATCATCACGGATCCGGGGGAATGCCCGAACGACCTCGACCTGCGCGACGATGTCGAGCGAGCGTCCACGCGCCAGCAGAAACCGGCCGTGGGTGAACGGCTCGACGAGACCGCCGAGCCGGCTCGTGATCTTCCGGCTACCGCGTGCCACCGCCCGCAGCTTGCCATACTCACGGGTCAGAAGGGTGATCGTCCGGTCCGCCTCGCCGATGACCTGCCGCCGGAGCACGACTCCCTCGGCCTTATAGACCGGCACGCCGCGCCTCCCGGGGAGGAGCCGACCCCGCGCGCCTCGCGAACGGACGGGGCAGCAGGTCCCGCAGCGCGAGAACGACCGGCTCGGTCGCGGGAGATACCAGGATCACGGTCTCCACGCCGAACTCGTCCATCACCTGGCGGCAGGCGCCGCACGGGCTGATGCCGGGCGCCCCGGCGACGGCTACGACGCGAAGACGGCGCCGACCGGCCGCAACGGCGGTGTGGATGGCCACGCGCTCGGCGCAGACCGTCAGCCCGTAGGACGCGTCCTCCACGTTGCAGCCCGTGTAGATCGCGCCGCCGACGGCGAGCACCGCCGCGCCCACGGTGAAACGGGAGTACGGCGCGTACGCGCGTCGCCGCGCCGCGACCGCCGCGCGCACGAGCCGGCGCAGGGCCGGCGCGAGCGGCGCCGCCCCCGACGATGTCCTCTTCGACGCTCGCACCCGCATCACGTGCGTCATCCGTCCCATCCTCCCTTACGACGGCTGCGCGTCGTGCGGTCGCAGCAGCCGCCGCCACTCATCGAGCTGCACTTGGATGGCGTCGCACTTCCTGTCCACATGACGGATCCGCTCTTCGGCTGTCGTCCGAGGCACCACGCTGATCACGCCCCCTCGCTCCAGCGTTGCTTCGGCCACGTGCCCGAGCGACCCGAAGCCCTGCTTCCGCACGGCCTCCATCAACTCTTCTTCGGTGATGGCCTCCGTCGCGAGATTCTCCGGGACGATCTTGGCGGTCTGGATCAGCGCCGTCGGCGCTCCTTCCAACAGCCGGTCGATCGCGGGCCGGCGGTAGAGGAAACGCGTCACCAGGTAGTTCACGAGAATCAGGGCGCTCACGCCGATCAGGCCACCGACCATCGAGTTGTCGTTGCCGATCGTGGCGTTCTGCACCGTGTGCGCCAGCATCATGAGCATGACGAGGTCGAATGAGTTCAGCTGCGCCAACTGCCGCCGGCCCGCCAGGCGGACCACGACCACGAGGAACAGGTAGACCAGCACCGGCCGGATGACCCTTTCGGCGCGCGAGAGCTCAGGAACGAAGACGCCACACCGCACGACCTCCCGGAGAGCCCTCCCGCCACCGGAGATGCGGGAGGGTCTTCATGACTCGTCGAGAAATTGATCGCCGTCGCGAGTTCCGAGTGGCTTCTAGTTTATCTCATGATGGCCGGTGGTGTCGCAGACTCCTCCGCTGGTCCGTGCCCGCGATCCGCCGCGCGGGCCGGCTTCAGGAGGGGATCCGGGTGACCCAACTCAGTATCCTGCCTTGCCCGGATCCGTTGTGGTCTCCGGATCGGATGACCAGAGGCCGGCAGGTTCACGTACACTTGAGACTGTCGTGGAGGTGCTTGGAATGAGCACGGCGCCCGGCCCGCGCGCGAATCACCCGTACTTCATGTACGACGCGATCCAAGGCCAGCCGGACGCGTTCTCGCGCGTCAGCGATCGGACGGAAGCGGCGACCGAAGCGTTCGTCGAACGGCTCGCCTCGTGTGCGCGCCTCTTTCTCGTGGGCATCGGCACGTCGTACCACGCGGCGCAGATCGGAGAATACCTCGTGGGGGCGTACGGCGGCGGCCTTCCGGTCCGCGCCGTTCACGCGTTCGACTTCGCACTGTACGGTCCCGCGCTCGCGCGTGACGATGCGGTGCTCGGCATCAGCCACCGCGGCACCAAACGTTACACCGCCGCATCGCTCGCGCGCGCCGCTGAGGCGGGATGTTTCACGATGCTCATCACCGGCGAGGACGGACCGACGGGCGCTGCACACGCCGACGTCACGCTGCACACCGTGCCACAGGAACGGTCCTCCGCGCACACGATCAGTTACATCGGGGCCGTCTCGACCCTCGCCACCGTGGCCGACCAGCTCGGTGGTCGTCGCACGGGACGGCGGCCGCTCGGGTCCGCGTTCCTGCGCACCGATGTGCCGGAGGCACTCCGCACCGCCCTCGGGACGGAACCGAGCGTCGCGGTGGAGGCGCGGGCGCGTGTAGGACGGCGGAGGATCTGGCTCGCCGGCGGCGGGCCTGGAGCGGTCACGGCCCAGGAGGCCGCGCTCAAGATCAAGGAGACGTCCTACCTGCAGGCCGAGGGGATGAGCGTCGAGGCGATGCTGCACGGACCGTTCCAGTGCGCCGAGCCCGAGGATCTGTTCGTGCTGATCGCGCCGCAGGGCCCCGCTCAGACGCGCGTTGCGGATCTCGCCGCCGCGGTCGGTGCGATCGGTGCGGGCCTCTTTGTTGTCGGCGACGGCAGCGTCGAACCGCCGCCCGGCGCCGGCGTGTGCACGGTGCCGCGGGTCCCGGAGCCGCTCGCGGCGCTCACGTGCGTCGTCCCGTTGCAACTCTTCGCATACCACCTGGCGATGGCCCGCGGGACGAACCCCGACGGGTTCCGGCTGCAGGATGCGCGCTTTGCGCAGGCCTACGCGCGGGTCACCCTCTAAGTGCGCCACTCGGAGCCGCCACCTGTCCGAATGGCCGGGGACGCAGCCGGCCGGACCGACGGTGCGGCGGGCGGCGCCAGCGGCTACCGTAGAACGAGCGGAGACGTGACGCACGTGACGAGGAAACCGGCGGGTGGGGTCCGCTCGACGTCCGAGACGCGCCGCGCGCCGGCGCGCACGGCGGCGCACGACCGACACACGCGGGAGTTGCGGATCCTGAACGCGATCGCGGAAGCCCTCAACAGCGCGCCGGACGTCCAGCGGGCGCTCGAGCAGACGCTCGCCATGGTCGCCGACTTACTGGACCTGCGCACGGGATGGGTTTGGCTGCGTGACCCCGAGACGGGCCGATTCTACAACGCCGCGGCGCGGAACCTGCCGCCGTACCTTCAAGAACCCGTGCGCATGGCCGGACGCTCGTGCTGGTGCCTGGACGAGTTTCGCGAGGGTCGGCTCACGCCGAAGAACATCGACGTCATGGAGTGCAGTCGCCTCCGACCTGCGGTGCGGCAGCGCGCGACGGACCTGACGCGCGGGCTCGCGTACCATGCGAGCATCCCGCTCTACTTTCGGGACACACCGCTCGGGATCATGAACGTGACGGGACCGTCGTGGCGGGAACTGACCGCCGACGAATTGCGTCTGCTCTCGACCATCGCCTACCAGGTGGCGATCGCGATCGAGCGGGCGAGGCTCGCCGAGGGCAGCGCGCGGCTCGCGCGAGCGGAGGAGCGCACACGGCTCGCCAGAGAGATCCACGACACGCTCGCCCAGGCGCTCACGGCGATCGCGCTCCATCTGGAAACCGCGGTGCGACAGCTCGACCGCAACCCCGAGCGCGCACGACAACGGGTCCAGCGCGCGCTCGACGTCACGCGGGACAGCCTGGAGGAAGCGCGCCGGTCGGTGCTCACGCTGCGCGGCACCGCGCTCGCCGGTCGTCCGCTCCCCGAGGCCCTTACCGCCCTGGCTCGCGCGGTCACCGCCGACACGGGCATCCGTATCCGAGTCGATGCGTCCGGGGCGACACCCCTCCCCGCCGGCGCCGAGTCAGAACTGTTCCGCATCGCGCAGGAGGCGTTGACGAACGTGCGCCGGCACGCCCGGGCCACCGAGGTGACCGTCACGCTCAAGACGCGAGGGCGCCGGGCGCACCTGACCATCCACGACAACGGCCGGGGCTTCGCCGCCGCGCGCGTCGCAGACGGCCGCGTTGGTTTGGTCGGCATGCGAGAACGGGCCGAGTTGCTGCGGGGGACGCTGCGCATCCGAAGCACGCCGGGGCACGGCACGACCGTGGGCGCGTCGATCCCGCTCGAAGGCACGCCGACGTGATCCGCGTCCTCATCGTGGACGACCATCCAGTGGTCCGCGAGGGGCTCGTGGCGATCCTCGAGGATGACGCTGAGATCCAGGTGATCGGCACCGCCGGCTCCGCCGCGGACGCGATCGCCGCGGCCGGCCGGGATCGACCCGACGTCGTGCTCCTCGACCTGGAGCTGCCCGACATGAATGGTGTCGAGGCGATCCCGCGCATCTCGACGGCGGCTCCCAACACACGCGTCATCGTGCTGACGGCATACGATACCGACGAGCGGGTGCTCGGAGCCCTGCGGGCGGGCGCCCGAGGGTACCTCCTGAAGGGCGTCACGGGGGATGAGATCTCGCGGGCGATCCGGGCCGTTCACGAAGGCGGCTCGCACCTCAGCCCGAGAATCGCGGCAAAGGTGTTGACTGAGGTCCGCGCGCCGGAACGCGGCAGGACGCTCACGCCGAGAGAGCGCACGGTGCTCCGCCTCGTCGCCGACGGTCTCTCCAGTAAGCAGATCGCGACCCGCCTCGCCATCACGGAGCGGACGGTCAAGTTCCACGTAGGGTCGATCCTGAACAAGCTGGGCGCGGAAACCCGCGCGCAGGCGGTTGCGGAGGCGGCGCGGCGCGGGCTCCTCTAGTGTCGGCGCATCCACTCCCGGAGTTGCTTCCGCCTCAATCATCCCTCCACGCCGGGAGGACACCGATCCCGCGTTCACGGCGCTGCCTCGAGGGATGTCCCTAGGGGCTTCGGACACCAGCACGAGATCGGGGCTGCGTTGACACGATTCCCCCTCAGCGGCTCCATCGCACGGCGACGCCGGCTCCCCCCCTCGGCGGCTCGCCGTTTCGTCGCCTGTCCTCCCGGACAGGGGCCGCGACCGCTCCTACGACCGGAAGCACGCCCCGCACGACGCACGGTGTGGCGTGAGGGGACGATGGCGCACACTAAGTGACAAGGAACGTCCGGAGGAGGCAACGCTCATGCAGCTTCGCGATTCGGTTGCGCTCATCACAGGCACATCCCGGGGGCTTGGACTCGAAGTGGCCAAGGTGTTCGCGCGCCGGGGGGCGCGACTGGTGCTCACCGCGCGGGACGAGGAGGCCCTCGCGCGGGCCGTTCGCACGATTCGCGCGGAAGCGCGCGACGCGGTCGGACCCGAAGACGTCCTGGCGCTCGCCGGCGACCTCGGCGACCCGGACCACATCGCCGCGCTTGTTCGGGCCGGGCTTGAGCGGTTCGGCCAGGTCGACATCCTCGTCAATAATGCGTCTGCGCTCGGCCCCAGCCCGATGCCGCGCCTCGCGGATCTCGGCCCCGAAGCCCTGTGGGAGGTCCTGCGTGTCAACGTCCTCGCCCCACACGCACTGATCCAGGGCCTTCTGCCGTCGATGCAGGCGCGGCGTTGTGGCCTGATCCTCAACGTGACGTCGGACGCCGCCGTCGAAGCGTATCCGGGGTGGGGCGGGTACGGGGCGAGCAAGGCCGCGCTCGAGCACCTATCCCGCGTCCTCGCCGCCGAACTCGACGGCCTCGGGATCCGCGTTTACGTCGTCGATCCCGGCGACATGAACACGCGCATGCACGAGCAGGCGGAACCCGGCGTCGACCTGTCGCACCTGCCGTCGCCCGCGGCCGTGGCGCCGGCGTTCGTCTCCCTGGTCGAGCGGGAAGCGGCGCCGTTCGGACGGTTCCAAGCGCAGCGCATGGCGGACCCGGCCGGGAGCGTGCTCCGATGACCTGCACGGCGGCGGCCGCGCTCGAGCGGGCGTCTGGGGTCACGAAACCCGCTCCGTCCGAGACCCTGCCGCTGGACGCGGCACCCCTGGAGTTCGCGCTACCGCCGGACCTCGAAGCACACGAACCGCCCGAGGCGCGTGGGCTTCGCCGCGACGGCGTGCGCCTGCTCGTCACGCACCGGGACACCGGAGCGATCGTTCATGCCCGGTTCGCGGATCTGCCGGAGCACCTCGCGCCCGGCGATCTCCTGATCGTCAACGACTCGGCGACGCTCCCGGCGGCGCTGCGGGCGCGGCGGAGCAACGGGACGGCGGCGGCCCTCCACCTCTCCACCCGGCTCCCCGCCGGGCTCTGGATCGTCGAACCGCGTGAGGTCGACCCGGAACCGGGCGAGACGCTCGAACTGCCGGACGGCGCCCGAGCGCGCCTGCTCATCACCTATCCGGGATCCCGGCGCCTCTGGATCGCACGTCTCGATCTGCCCACCCCGCTGCGCCAGTACCTGGGCCGGCACGGACGGCCGATCGCCTACCCGTACGTCCGCGGAACGTGGCCGCTCGACGCGTACCAGACGGTGTACGCGCGCGAGCCAGGCTCGGCGGAGATGCCCTCGGCTGGTCGGGCGTTTACCCCGGCGGTGCTGGCGCGCGCCGCGCGGCGCGGAATTGGGCTGGCGCACATCACGCTGCACGCCGGGGTAGCCAGCCCGGAGCGCCACGAACCGCCGGCCGAGGAGTGGTACCGCGTGCCGTCCGGGACCGCGGCCGCGATCCGGGCCGCTCGGCGTGGGGGCCGGCGTGTCGTCGCGGTCGGCACGACGGTGGTCCGGGCGCTCGAGAGCGCCGCCACCGTCGATCAGGAGGTCATCGCGAGCGAGGGTTGGACCGATCTGGTGGTGACCCCGCAACGCGGGGTGCGCGCCGTGGACGCGTTGCTGACGGGATTCCACGAACCCCGCGCATCACACCTCGCGATGCTCGAGGCGTTCGCCGGGCGCGCTCACTTGGCCGAGGCATATCGCGCCGCCATTGCTGGGGGCTACCTCTGGCACGAGTTCGGCGACCTGCACCTCATCCAATAGCGAACGGCGAAACGGCGGAGGCAGCCAGGGAGGCTCCATCTACGGCGTGGCCGGCTCCTCCTTGGGAACGGATGCCGGCAGCGTGACCCGTACCTTCGTGATGCGCTGCCCGTGCGTCCGTTCGACTCGGAGCTCCGTACCGGCCACGGTCAGCGTCTCGCCCTGCTGCGGCACGCGGCCGAGCGTCTCGTAGATCAGGCCGGCGACGGTGTCCACGTCCACGTGTTCGTCGGGCAACGAGAGCCCGAGCGCCTCGTTCAGCTCGTGAATGTGGGTCCGCCCGTTCACGACGGCTGTCCGCTCGTCGAGCACCTGGATCGGCTTCTCTTCCAAGTCGTACTCGTCTTGAATCTCCCCGACGATCTCCTCGACCAGATCCTCCATCGTCACGAGGCCGGCGGTGCCGCCGTACTCGTCGAGGACGATGGCCATCGAGACCTTGTTGCGCTGCATCTCGCGGAAGAGCTCGTCGACCTTCTTCGTCTCGGGCACGAAGAACGCCGGGCGCCGCACGTCGAGGACGGGCTGGTTGTGCTGTCCCTGGCGAAGGGGCGCGAGCAGATCACGCACGTACACGACGCCCACGATGTGGTCCGCGCTGCCCTCGTACACGGGGAGGCGCGAGTGCCCGCTCTCGATCATGAGGCCGAGCGCCTCGTCGATCGTGGCGGACGCGGGCACGCCGACAAGATCGATCCGGGGGCGCATCACCTCGCGGACAACCGTATCGCCGAACTCGAAGACCGAATGAATCATGTCGCGCTCGCGTTCCTCGATCACGCCCTCCTCCTCGCCGACCTGGACGAGGAAGCGAAGCTGCTCCTCGGTCACCAGCGGGGGGCGCGTCGTGATCGGAGCGCCGAACGGCCGGATCAAGATCGTGGCCACGAGCGACAGGACCCGAATCAGCGGCCGGAACAGCCGGCCGATCGTGTGGATCGGCTCGGCCACCCACAGCGCCATGCGGTCGGCGTGACGGGCCGCGAGGGTCTTGGGGGCGATCTCGGAAACGATCAACACGATCAGGGTCACGCCGACGAACGCGATCCACTCCCCGTGTCGCCCGGCGAGCGAGATCGCGATCGACGTCGCCAACACCGACGCGCCGACGTCGGCGATCGTGTTCCCGACAAGCAGGGTGGTCAAGAGGTCGCCCGGGGCCTCGAGGAGGTGATGCGCCACGCGAGCCCGCCGGTCGCCGCGGTCGCGCATCCGCCGGAGGGTCATGCGGTTGGACGCGAACAGCGCAGTCTCTGACGCACTGAAGAACGCCCCGGACAGAATCAGGAGCGCGAGCACCACCGCCCACAAGGTAAGGTTCGACCCGGCCACGGCGGGATAACCTACCTGTCCCGCGTGGTGCGCGCGCCGCGCGTCGACCGGCTCAAGGGTGCGTTCGCGATCGTCATCACTATACTTATACCACGGACGCCGCCGCGCGGGCGACTCCGCCGAACGCGCCTGTGGGACGCGCGCACGCGACTCATCGACGGACGCGCGCCGCTCCGGCGGCGAGCGCCACCAGGCACGCGGCCGCGGCCAGCAGAGGAAGCCCGCGATCCACGGCCGCGGTCGGCGCGCCGATGCGCGCGCCCAGCACGAACGCGCCCGCGCATACGGCGACCGCGGCCGCGACGAGCACCGCCGCGGCGGCGGCGTCCTTCACGGCGGCCGCCACCGGCCCCGGCTCGGGGTGGACGGCATCCGTCAACCATTCGATCGCTGTGTTCGCGAGCTCCGCCGCAAGCACGAGGCCAACCGCGAGCGCGATCACGGCGAGCTCGACCCCGGTCAACCCGGCCCACGCGCCGGTGACGAGCGCGGCCGCGGCGAGCACGAGGTGGACCCGCATGTGCGGCTGCGTGCGCGCCGCGCCGGTGAGACCCCGGACGGCGCACGCGACCGACGTCAGGAACGACCGCGGGCGGGATGATCGAGCGGACATCTACGAACGGACCGGGCGGCGCGCGTGCGCGGGGCGTCTCGGACGCAGCCGTCCCACGCCGGACCGCGGCGGTGCCCAACGGCAGCGGCGGAATCCGCTACCGCGCGTCCCGGGCCTCCGCGCCGAGGATCTTCTCCAGCAGCATCTTTTGTCTGGACCACATCGCCGACGCGCCCGCCTCGGTCTCGTCTTCGTACCCGAGCAGGTGCAGCAATCCGTGCACCGCGAGCAACGCGACCTCACGGCGCAGCGGATGTCGGAACTGGCGGGCCTGTTCCCGCGCGCGCTCCACCGAGATGACGATGTCGCCGAGCGCCGGCTCCCCGGAGCCGTCGCGGTCCGGTTCCATCGGAAACGCGAGCACGTCGGTGGGTTGGTCGGTGCCACGATACTCCCGGTTCAGCATGCGGATGTATGTGTTGTCGACCAGTGCCACGCTCACGTCTGGTGGGTTTCGGTGGCCTTCAAGGCGCAGCACTTCGCTCACGACATCCCGGATGAAATTCGGCTCAACGGCGATCTTGTTTTGGAGGTTCGTGACCCAGACTTCCATCGGCTGTTCGCCTCGTTCGGGAACGCTACGGCACAGCGTCCGTATCGACGAGAAGTTTTCGTCCCTCGGCGTGCCGACACCTCCCGCGGATGACGCGCCGATCCCGCCGGCAGAAGTTGTTACGGAGCGCGGCCCTCCATCAGATCACGAAGGCGGAGCAGCACACGGTCTCGCATCGCGCGTCGGCGGGGCACAACCAGGATGGTGTCGTCGCCTGCGACCGTGCCGACGACGTCGTCCCACTGCATCTCGTCGATCGCGGCCGCGACCGCGTTCGCGCGCCCGGTGAGCGTGTGGATGACGACCAAAGCCTCGCCGGTCTCGGCGGACAGCACGTATTCGGTCACGGCATGCTGGAGCCGGCGAAGCACGTCCACCGGGGAAGGCTTTTCCGGCGCCACGTAGTGCGAGCGACCGTCCGCCCACGGCACCTTGACGAGCCCCATCCGCTTGATGTCGCGCGACACCGTCGCCTGGGTGACTGCGAGCCCCTGCCGCCTGAGCCGTTCGACCAGTTCCTCCTGCGTTTCCACGGGCTCTTGGCTGAGAATCTCGCGGATCCGGCGCTCGCGGTCCGCGCGGGTCGAATCGCGTCCGGCTGGCGCGGTCGCGCGCACGCGCCGACGCGAACCGGACGTCATCGGATCACCGGCCCCGCCCGGCTCCGGGATCCACGGCGACCGACGCGTCACGTTCGACCGGCACCGCGGGCAGCCCCGCCAGCCACGAGAGGTTCTTGGCGATCACCGTGCGTGCCTCGCCGAGCTGCTCGGCAACGCGCTCGGGCGCGGTGCCGCCCGCGGAGCGCTTGTTCGCGACGGCGCCGGCGGGTGTGGTCAGCTCGGCGCCGTCTTCAAGGAGGGCGCTGAACCGCCGGTATTCGTCCGGCGACAGCTCCCACAGCTCGCGGCCCTGATCCTGCGCGTACAGCACAATGCGGCCCACGAGCTCGTGCGCCTCCCGAAACCGCATGCCCCGGGTCGCGAGCGCGTCGGCGAGCTCCGTTGCGCCCATTAACCCGCCGCGCAGCTGTGCCGCGATCCGATCGGCGTTGAATCGGATGCCGTGCAGCACGAGCCCCATCGCCTGCAGGCTCGCGTGGGCCGTGTCCACCGCGTCAAACACCGCCTCCTTGTCCTCCTGCATGTCGCTGTTGTACGCGAGCGGCAGGCCCCGCAGCATCGCCAGCAACGTCACGAGGTCCCCGACCACGCGCGCCGCTTTGCCGCGCACGAGTTCGGCGGCGTCGGGATTCTTCTTCTGCGGCATGATCGAACTGCCGGTGCTGATGGTGTCCGACAGCTCCACGAACCCGAACTCAGATGTTGCCCACAACACGATCTCGCCAGCCAGCCGCGACAGGTGGGTCATCAGCAGCGTGACGGCGGCGGTAAACTCGACGGCGAAGTCTCGGTCGGCCGTGGCATCGAGGCTGTTCTCGGCGACGCGCGAGAACCCGAGCAGCGACGCCACGAGCGTGCGGTCGATCGGGTACGACGTGCCGGCCAGCGCCGCGGCCCCGAGCGGGAGCACGTCGGTCCGGCCGAACGCGTCTCGCAGCCGCCCCACGTCCCGCTGCAGCATCCACAGGTAGGCAAGGAGGTGATGCGCGAGCAGCACCGGTTGCGCGCGCTGGAGATGCGTGTACCCCGGCATGATCACCGACGGGTGGGCCTCCGCGAGCGCCAACAACACCTGCTGCAGCGCCACGGTGCGGCCGACGAGCTTCACGGTTTCGGCCTTGAGATAGTAGCGCAGGTCGGTCGCGACCTGATCGTTGCGAGACCGGGCGGTGTGCAACCGGCCCGCAGGGTCGCCGATGCGCGCGCGCAGGGTCGCCTCGACAAACGTGTGGATGTCCTCGGCGCCCCCGATCGAGAGCACGCCGGCGTCGATCTCCGAGAGGATCTCACGCAGACCGCGGACGATCGCGTCCGCATCCGCGCGCGGCACGATCCCGCACCGGCCCAGCATCGTCGCGTGGGCGATACTGCCAAGGATGTCCGCCCGGTACATCCGCCGGTCGAACGGCAGCGACGTCGTGAACGCGGCGATCTTCGGGTCGAGGTCGCCCCGAAAGCGGCCGCCCCACAGGCGCGCTGCCGCCGGGTCGTCCGCCCGCGGGCGCTTCGGCTCCGCCACGGCCCCTTACCGGCGAGGCGCGGCGGGCCCGTGCCGGCCCGCGGGCGCTTCGATCGGTAGCGGGGCGCTGTCGCGCGTGAGGTCCGGGTTCACGGCGGCGAACACCTTGGTCGGCAGACCGAACAACCGGATGAAGCCGACGGCGTCCTTCTGGTCGTACCCTTCGCCGCGGCCGAACGTCGCCAGGGCGTTGCTGTACAGGGACGCCGCCGCCTTCCGCCCCACGACGGCACACGCGCCCTTGAACAACTTCACCCGCACCGTCCCGGTCACCGTTTCCTGCGTTACCGCCGCAAACGCGTCGAACGCCCGACGCAGCGGCGAATACCACACGCCGTTGTACACGAGCTCCGCGTAGCGCGGCGCGATCAACCCCTTGTAATGCTGCGTGTCCCGATCGAGCGTGATCGTCTGGAGATGGTGGTGCGCCTCCATCAGCACGGTGCCCCCCGGCGTCTCGTAGACGCCGCGGCTCTTCATCCCGACGAGGCGGTTCTCGACGATGTCGACCCGCCCGACGCCGTGCGCGCCGGCGCGGCGGTTCAGCGTCTCGATGAGCGTCACCGGATCGAGCACCTTCCCGTCAACGGACACCGGGAGGCCCCGCTCGAAGCCGAGCTCGACGTATTCGGGCGTGTCCGGCGCCGCGCTCGGGTCCACGGTCAGCCGAAACATGTCGGCCGGCGGCTCCGCCCATGGATCCTCCAGGATGCCGCTCTCGAAGCTCAGGTGCCAGAGGTTCTGATCCATACTGTACGGCTTTTCGCGCGTCACCGGCACCGGCACGCCGTGGGCTTTTGCGTAGTCGATTTCCTCCTCGCGCGATCCGAGCGTCCACTCGCGCCACGGAGCGATCACGCCGAGGTGCGGGGCGAGCGCCTGGTACGCGAGCTCGAAGCGCACCTGGTCGTTGCCCTTCCCCGTACAGCCGTGCGCGAGCGCGTCACATCCCTCGGCGAGCGCCACCTCAACCTGCACCCGCGCGATCAACGGCCGCGCGAGCGAGGTGCCGAGGAGGTAGCGACCCTCGTAGATCGCATCCGCGCGCAGCGCCGGGTAGATGTAGTCGGTCACGAACAGCCGACGCACATCCACTACGTGCACCGCGTCGGCGCCGCTCTTCCGTGCCTTGTCACGCACCTCGTCGAAGTCGTCCCCCTGGCCGACATCCGCGACGACGGCCACCACCCGACAGCCGCTGTAGCGCTCCTTCAGCCACGGGATGACGACCGACGTGTCGAGCCCCCCGCTGTACGCGAGGGCCACGCTCTTGGGCTTCCCCACCATGCTCACCTCACCGTCCCGCCGGCTTCGCAGCCGGGGCGCCCGCGGCCGTCGCCGTCTGCTCCGCGAGCACGCCGCCGAAGATGCCGACGGCTTCGTCGATGTCCTGCCGGGTCACGATCAATGGCGGCACGAACCGGACCGCCGTCGGGCGCACCGCGTTCACGAGCAGGCCGCGCGCCAGGCACGCCGCGACCACGGGCCCCGACGGCACCCCGAGTTCCGCCGCGACCATGAGCCCACGGCCGCGGACCTCCTTGAGCACGGGCGTCGCCTTGGCCAGGTCGCGCAGCCGGCTCATGAGATAGTCGCCCATCGTCGCCGCGTTCGCCACCAGGTGTTCCTCGTTGATCGTCCGGATGACCGCGGTGGCCGCGGCGCACGCCAGCGGCGCGCCTCCGAACGTGGTCCCGTGCGTCCCGGGCTGCAGGACGTCTGCGAGCGTCTTGCGGGCGACGATCGCCCCGATCGGGAACCCGCCCCCGAGAGCCTTGGCAAGCGTGACGATGTCCGGGGTGACGCCGGCGTGCTGATACGTGAACCACTTCCCGGTGCGCCCGAAGCCGCATTGAATCTCGTCGAACACGAGCACCAGCCTGCGGTCGTCGCACAGGCGGCGCAGCCCGCGCAGGTACTCGTCGCTCCCCACGTGGATACCGCCTTCCCCCTGCACCGGCTCGATCATGATCGCCGCGGTCCGCGCGGTCACCGCCCGCTCGGTGGCGGCGATGTCGTTGAACGGCACCTCGACGAACCCGGGCACCAGCGGCTCGAACCCCTTGTGATAGGCGGGGGTCATCGTCGCGGACAGGGCGCCCATCGTGCGTCCGTGGAACCCGTGGCTGGCGACGATGATCTCGTAGACATCCTCGCCGCGCAGCGTGCGCGCGCCCTTGCGCGCGAGCTTGATCGCCGTTTCGCACGCCTCCGCCCCGCTGTTGCAGAGGAACGCGCGCCCGTCCGGAATACCGGTCACCTCGACGAGCAGGCGCCCCAGCTCGGCCTGCTGCGGAATCTGGAACAGGTTCGAGACGTGGATCAGCGACGCCGCCTGCTGCTGGATCGCCGCGACGTGTTTCGGGTGGCAGTGACCGAGCACGTCCACGGCGATCCCGGCCAGAAAGTCCAGGTACGCCTTGCCCTCCAGATCCCACAGGCGCATGCCGCGACCCTCGCGGAACGCGACCGGCGCCCGCGGATAGTTCGGCGTGAGCACCCGCCCGCTCAGCTCGATCACGTCATTCGTCGTCATCGCCCACCTCCACCCTGGTCTCGATCCGCTGCGCCACCATTTCCACCAGTCACGCGACGGCCCACGCCGCGATGGCCCGAGGCCCTCACGGCATGAGCATCGTGCCGATCCCGCGCTCCGTGAACAGTTCGACGAGCAGGGCGTGCGGGACGGTACCGTCGATGATGTGCGCGCTCGGCACCCCCCCGTGCAACGCGCCGAGACACGCCTCAACCTTGGGGATCATCCCGCGGCTGATCGCACCGTCCCGGATCATCGCCCGGGCGTCCTCGGCGCGCAACTCCGAGATCAGCCGCCGGTCGCCGTGATAGTCCTGGTAGACCCCGGCGACGTCGGTCAGGATGATGAACTTGCTCGCGCCGACGGCGACGGCCAAGGCGCCCGCGGCGGTGTCCGCGTTGAGATTGTAACTCGCCCCGTCCTCGCCGATGCCGAGCGAGGCCACCACGGGAATGTAGCCGTCCCCGCTCAACTTCATCGCCAACTCCGGGTTCACGGTCTCGACCTCTCCCACCTGCCCCAGGTCCAGGTCGCCCCGGTACTTGCGCGCGACCAGCATGCGTCCGTCCTTCCCGCTGATCCCGACCGCCTGCCCACCCGCTTGAATGATGGCGCCGACGAGGGCCTTGTTCGCCCGGCCGCCGAGCACCATCTCGACCACCTCCATCGTCTCCGCGTCGGTCACGCGGAGCCCCTGGACGAACGTCGAGGTCTTGCCCATGCGTTCGAGCACACGCGTGATCTCTGGGCCGCCCCCGTGCACGAGCATCGGGTGTACTCCGGCGCCCTTGAGCAGCACCAGGTCCTCTGCCAGCGTGCTCTCGTGACTCATCTCGAGCACACTGCCGCCGAACTTCACGACCGCGGTCTTGCCGGTCCACGCGCCGACGTACCGCAGCCCTTGGGCGATCACCTCGCCCTGTCCAGCGGCCGCCGCCGTTGCGCTAGGAGATGTATCCGGCATTTTCCTTCACGTACCCCTCCGTCAGATCGCACGTCCAGACCGTCACTTCCCCCTTGCCGAGCCCGAGATCGACGACCACCTGGACGTCCTCCCCCTCCAGGTACCGCACGACCTCGTCGAGCGTCTCGCGGCTGCCCACCGCACCGCCGCGCTCCGCGACCAACACCGGCCCGATGCGCACCGACGTCCGCTCCGGCTGCATCTCCGCGCCGGAATAGCCCACCGCGGCGAGGATCCGTCCCCAGTTGGGCGAGCGGCCGTAGAGCGCCGTCTTCACGAGCGGCGACACCGCGACCGCCATCGCCGCCCGGTGGGCGTCCTCCTCGCTCTCCGCGCCGCGCACCACCACCTCGATCAGCTTGGTGGCGCCCTCGCCATCGCGCGCTACCATCTTCGCCAGCGTGACCGACAGCGCGGTCAGCCCGGCCTGGAAGGCGTCGAGCGCCTCGCCCGGACCGGTGATCTCCGGCACGCCGGCCTCCCCGTTGGCGAGGAGGAGCATCGTGTCGTTCGTGCTCCGGTCGCCGTCGATCGTGATGCGATGATACGATAGGTCGGCGGCGCGCCGCAGCGCGGCCTGCAGCACCGCGGGCGCCACCGCGGCATCGGTGGTCAGCACCGCGAGCGTCGTCGCCATCTGTGGATGGATCATGCCGGCGCCCTTGGTCATGCCGCCGATCGTGACGATCTGGCCCCCCACCTCGATCTGCACCGCGGCCGTCTTCGGCACGGTATCGGTCGTCATAATCGCCTCGGCCGCCGCGGCGCCGTCGGGGCCCAGGGCCCGCGCCGCTTCAGGAATCCCCCGGCGCAGCGCGTCCATCGGCATCGGGTGCCCGATCACCCCGGTGCTGCAGACGTATACGAGATCTTCGGAGATTTCCAGGCTCTCGGCCACGAGTTGCCCCATCTCGCGGGCGTCTCGCATCCCCTGCTCCCCGGTGCAGGCGTTGGCGTTGCCGGCGTTCAGCACCACGGCCTGTCCGCGCCCCGAACGTATGCGCTCCATGTCGAGGAGCACGGGCGCCGCCTTCACCTTGTTCGTGGTGAACACACCCGCCGCAGCCGCCGGGCCTCGTGAGAATACCAACGCGACATCCTTCTTCTGCGGCTTCACGCCGCAGTGGACGCCCGCAGCCAGGAATCCCTGTGCCGAGGTGACCCCTCCCTGGATCAACCTCGTGACCCGCTCGCTCATCCCAGGCCCTCCTTTGATGCGGCCGTCCCTGGTGCCGCGCGCGTCGGGATCCCGCGGGTGCACCGCGGGGTGTCCGCCCGCGCGCCTACGGGTACAGCCCGGGCGTCCGGAGCCCCAACGTTTCCGGCAGACCGAACATCACATTCAGGTTCTGGACCGCCTGCCCCGCCGCACCCTTCCCCAGGTTGTCGAGCGCGGCGACCGCGATCGCGGTCCGCGTGCGCGCGTTCACCCGCACGGCCAGATCACAGTAGTTGCTGCCCGTCGTCGCTTTCGTCTGCGGCAGGATACCGTCCGGCAGCACGCGGACGAACGGGGCGCCGGCGTAGGCGTCCCGGTACAGGGCGGCGATCTCGCTCCCGTCCAGCTGCCGGACGAGCGGGACGTACGCGGTGACCAGGATCCCGCGCGTCATCGGGACGAGGTGCGGCACAAACGTCACTCGCACATCGCCGCCGGCCTGGGCGCTCAGTTCCTGCTCGATCTCCGCGGTGTGATTGTGGTTCGGCACGCCGTACGCGCGGATGTCCTCGTTCGTCTCCGCGTACGGATACCCCCCGCCCGCTCCTCCCCGGCCGGCGCCCGACACGCCCGACTTCGCGTCAATCACGATCCCGTCGCGGGCCGCCACGCCGGCGCGGAGCATCGGCGCGAGCGCGAGGAGCGCGGCCGCCGGGTAGCAGCCCGGGTCGGCCACGAGCTTGGCCCCCCGGATCTCATCGCGGTGCAACTCCGTGAGTCCGTACGCCGCCTCCGCGAGGTACTGGGGCGCGGCGTGCTCGAAGTTGTACCACATCGGATACAGGGACGCGTTCCGCAACCGGAAGTCTGCCCCGACATCGATGACGCGCGCGCCCCGCTCGAGCAGCTCCGGAACGAACGTCGCAGACTTTCCGCTCGGCAGCGAGACGACGACGAGATCGGACTCCTCGCCGAGCACCGCCGCGTCGGCGGGTTCGGTCACCAACTCCACGAACCCGCGCAGGTTCGGGTAGAGGTCGGCGATCGACTGTCCCACGCGGCTCTCGGCGGTGACGTGGACCAGGCGCGTCTCGGGGTGCGTGGCCAGCAGTCGAACTGCCTCCGCGCCCCCGTACCCCGAGGCCCCGATCACGCTCACTCGAACCGACATCGCCGCCCCCTCTCGCGCCGTCCGCGAGGCTGCGAATAATTATACTGACAAATGAATAAAGTTGCAACCGATCGCGCTACGGACAGCCGTGCGCAGCGAGCGACAGCGGCGCGCGGGGCGCCTGGGTGAAGTCGACGCCGTCGAGCAGGGCGTTGGCGCGCGCGTCGCGCGCCGTGAGCGCGGGCAGGCCGAACAGCACCTCCACCGTCTTCGGCACCGATGCGTGCTCGGTCAGTTGGTGGGACACGTACCCGCGCCGCGCGTACGGCGAAATCACGAGCGCCGGCACGCGGAAGCCGAGCCCGAAGGTGTCGACCTGCGGCGGCGGGACGTGGTCGTACCAGCCACCCCAATCGTCCCACGTCAGGACGATCAGCGACGACGCCCAGTCCGGTCCCGCCATCACGGCGTTGATCTGATCGACGGTCCAGCGCATGCCGTCGCAGACGCTGCGCGGCGGATGCTCGTCCCGGAAGCCGAACACCCACGACACCGCCGGCAGTCGGCCGGCGCGCGCGTCGCCGACGAACTCGCCGGGACCGCGCAGGTTCTCGCGCAGGGCGGGGTCGGCGTAGATGCGGGCCAGGAGATCCATGACCCAGAAGCCGTACCCCCGCCAAGAGATCGACCGCGCCGCAAGCAGCGTCGGGAGCGTCGGGATGTCGAAGCACGGCCTGGCGGTCACGGGCGTTCCGTCGCGATCGAGGACGGTGATCGCACCGAACGGCATCGCGCACGGCGCGAGGTCGCGGGGAACGCCGCGGGCGTTGCTGATGGCGCCCCCCGAGCTCGCGGCGACCAGGAACAGATGATTGGGCGTGCTCGGCCCCATCACCGAGGTGAAGTAGCGATCGTGGAGCACAAACTCGCGCGCGTACGTCCAGTAGTCGGCGATCTGAGCCTCGCGGTACTGGGCGAACCCGAGCGGCGCTCCGTGTTGGATCGCGCCCGGCACGAGATCGAACCGGTCCATGCGCCCGTGGTCGTAGGCGGTGTGGGCGGCCTCAAAGGAGTTGTCGGGAGCGGGCGCACGGTCCGCCGCAACCGGTGGCGACTGCCTGCGCCCGCCGGGGGACACCGTCCTCGCCCCCTCGGCCCCGGGAAACTGCCCGAAGTAGTTGTCGAACGTGTGGTTTTCCTTGACGATGACGATGACGTGCCGGATGGGTGACCGCGGCGAGATCTGCGCCGATGACGGTGCCTGTGCGCCGGCGAACCAGGCCGCGAGCGCGCAGGCGGTCGCGACGAACCGAGTCGCGCGCCCGCCGGCGTGCGCACCCGACCGGCGACGGTCACCGACGGAATTCGACACCTCATCCGCTCCCCGCGCGCACGAACGTACGCCTACGCCCCCGGCGCAGCCGCCCGCGCCGATCACCGCAGCGCGCGATGCCCCCGCCCCCTGACCGCCTCATCAGCGGCCGCAGCCCGAACTTGACGAGCAACCGGGCACCTCTCAATGGATAGTACACCGCGCGCATCGACTGGGGAAGATGGACGAGCGTCGTGTCATGTGGAGACCAGGTGAGCGCAGACTTCGCGAAGGCCAAGCTCCAGTCCGGAAATCGCTCGAGCACCTCGTGGGCGTGGTACGGGGGGTGAATTCGCGCTGTCCGAGAGTCAGCCGTGGTTCCTCCGTGAGAAGCTCGCGGGAAACCGCACCGGCCAGGCGAGTCGCGCGCGCGTCGTTTCGCAGGGCGTCCGCCATCTCGCCCGGCAGGGGTGCGTCGAGGTGGTCGAGGGCCAGTCGCAAGCCCAACGCGACCATACGCCGGCACCCCAGCCGCGGCGCACCCGCCGCCAGTCCATTTTCGGGGGTGGCCGGACGAGCTCGGCCACGTCGCAGATCCATTTCAACCCGCCCCAGTAGTGCTGGTTGGCATGGACGCACAGCAGCAGCAACGTGTCCGCGGGGGTCAGCGTTGGGACGATCGTGCCGTCGACCGTGACCGATCGATGCCGCCCCTGCTCCCCATGCCGCCCGACGTGTGGTTGGTGCGCCGCGAGGATGCAGGGGCAGACGATCTTTGGTACGTCGTCGTCGACAACCACGTGCAATACTCGTTGTCGGAGCACGACGCGGGAGGGTGGCTGCGGGTGCTCCGGCAATTCGACGGCCGACGCACGTTGCGGGAGGCGCTCGACGCCGCGGCCGCCCCCGAAGCCGAAATCCGGAAATACTAGGAGGAGGCGATCGGCTTCGGGGTGGCTCCTCCGCGCCGACGTCGCCGGCTGATGCGCCGGGGCCTCGTTGCGCCCCCCGCCTACTCGTACCGCAGCGCCACGATCGGGTCGAGCGCCGCCGCCCGCTGCGCCGGATAGAATCCGAAGACCACGCCGACGACCAGCGACGACACGAACCCCAGCACGATCGAGAACCCGGAGACGAGCACGGGCCAGTGCCCAAGAACCGACGTGCCCTGGGCCGTGAGGAGCCCCATCCCGATACCGATCAGCCCGCCGACGCACGCGAGCGTCAGCGCCTCGACCAGGAACTGCAGGAGAATGTCTCGCCCGCGGGCGCCCACGGCCATGCGAAGGCCGATCTCGCGTGTCCGCTCGGTGACGGAGACCAGCATGATGTTCATGATGCCGATCCCACCGACGACCAGCGACACGACCGCGATGCCGGCCAGCAGCAGCGCCTGCGTCTGCGAGGTGGCAATGCGGACCTGCTGGATGTCCGCGATGTTGCGGACCGAGAAGTCGTCGGGCTGCGAGACGGTCAGGTGGTGCCGGAGGCGGAGCAACCGCTCGGTCGCGTCCACGACCAGGGGGACGGCTTCCGGCGTCGTCGCGGAGACAAAGATGTTGTTCACCCACGTCTGCCCGGTCAGCCGGGCCTGCAATGTCGTCATCGGGACCATCACCACGTCGTCCTGATCGCGGCCGAACCCCGACTGCCCCTTGGCCGCGAGCACGCCGACGACCTTGAACGGGACGTTCTTGACGACCACGGTCGCGCCGACCGCCCCGCCCGAGGGGAACAGATTCTGCGCGACGGTGGCGCCGAGCACGGCCACCTTGGTGGCCTGGTCCACGTCCGCCTGCGCGAAGAATCGGCCTTGCGCCACCGCCCAACTCCGCACGGTCGTATAGGACGGCGTCGTCCCGCCAACCACCGTGTACCAATTGGTCCCGCCCGCGACCACCTGCGCGCTCGTCTGCGAGTACGGCGCGGCGCCGGCGACCTCCGGCACGGTCTGGGCGATCGCGGTGACGTCGGGCAGCGTGAGGGTCGTGCGGCTGCCGCTGCCGAGGTTCACCCCGCCCGTGGTGATCGCCCCGGGGATGACGACGAGCAGGTTCGCTCCAAGGCTCTCGATCTGCGCGAGGACCGCCGCCTGCGCGCCCGCCCCGATCGCCATCGACGTGATCACCGCGCCGACACCGATGATGATACCGAGCATCGTCAGGATGGAGCGGGTAATGTTCCGCCGGAGCGCCTGCCAGGCAATGCGGAGCAGGTTGGAAAGACTCACGCGCGCACCTCCGGTGTCAACGCCCCGCGGGTCGCTGCCTCGCGGACGGCCGAGGGAACCGCTTCTGCGGACGGCCGGTCGTCGACGATCAACCCGTCCTTGAACGTGGCCACGCGCTCCGACCACGCCGCGATGTCCATGTCGTGAGTCACCAGAACTACGGTGATGCCCTGGACGCGGTTGAGGTGTTGGAACAGCGTCATGATCTCGGCGCTGCTCGCGCTGTCGAGGTTGCCGGTCGGCTCGTCCGCCATCAGCAGCGGCGCGCCGTTCGCGAGTCCGCGCGCGATCGCGACCCGCTGCTGCTGCCCACCCGACAGCTCGCTCGGGCGGTGCCCGAGACGGTCGCCGAGTCCGACTTGCTGCAGCAGTTCCCGGGCGCGCGCCACGCGGGTGTCGCGGGGAACGCCGGCGTACAGCAGCGGCAACTCCACGTTCTCCTGCGCCGTCGTCCGGGCGAGCAGATTGAAGCTCTGGAACACGAAGCCGATCTGGCGGTTGCGCACGAGCGCCAGTTCGTCGCGCGACAGTCGGGAAACCTCCCGACCGGCGAGCCGGTACGATCCCGACGTCGGACGATCCAGGCAGCCGAGCAGGTGCATGAACGTGGACTTGCCCGACCCGGACGGCCCCATGATCGCCACAAACTCACCGCGGCGCACCACGAGGCTAACGCCCCGCAGCGCGCGGATCGCGGTCGCCCCCTCGCCGTACACTTTGGTCAGATCGCGGACGTCGATCAAGGGATCGGCGCCCGCGGCGCCCGCCCGGTCCACAGTGCCGACCGGCGCGGGCGCAATCGTGGTGGCGTCCCCGGTCATTGGCCGCCCCCTGAGCTTCCGCCGCCCGACCGAGCACCGCCTCCGCCGCCGCGCCGCTCGGTCACGATCACAGCATCGCCGTTTCGAAGACTGCCGCTTCGTACCTCAATGTTCTGGTTGTCGGACAGACCGATCACGATGCGCACCGGGGCGGGGTGCCCGCTGCGGAGCATCCACACGGTCACTGTAGACCCCGGCGCGCCGGCGACAGGAGGCCCCTGCTGGCTGGACCCGCTCTGCACCAGCGATCCACCGCCCCCGGCGGCGCCCGCGCCGCCGCTCCGCGACGTGAGGGGGCGGTACAGCACCGCGGCCGTGGGCACGGCCAGCACGTGGGTCCGCGTACCGGTGTTGATCGCGACCTGGGCCGTCATGCCCGGCAGGAGGCGTCCCGAGCTATCGTGGACAACGACGACCGCGTCGTACGTGACGACGTTGTTGGTTACGGTCGGGTTGACGCGCACCTGCTGGACGGTGCCGTTGAACGTGACGTTGGGGAACGCCGTCACGGTGATCTGCGCGCTCTCCCCCATCTTGACGTTGCCGACGTCCGCCTCGTCCACCGACGTGTCCACCTGCATGTCCGTGAGGTTCGTCGCGAGCGTGAACAGCGTCGGCGTCGAAAACGACGCGGCCACAGTCTGTCCGACGCTCACGTTGCGTGCCATCACGATCCCGTCCACGGGACTCTTGATGAGCGTCTGTGACAGATTGTACTGGGCCTGCCGCACCTGCGCGGCCGAGGCCGTCGCCTGTGCCTGCGTGGCCGCCGCCTGCGACTGCGCGGTCGTCACCTGGTCGTGGGTGCTCTGCAGCTGAGACGACGCGGCCTGCACCTGCGCTTGGGCAACCTGGACCGCCGCCTGTGCGGCGCCCACGTCCGCGGCGTCCGCCGCTTGAGCCGTTTGATCCGTATCCATCTGGCTCTGCGGAATGTACCCTTGCTTCAGCAACTCGGCGTCCCGCTGCACCGTCGTCTTCGCGAGCGCCAGCGTGGCGGCGGCCTTCGCCGCGTTGGCCTGCGCGCTCCGGAGCGATGCCTGCTGCTGCGCCAGGGTCGCCGTCGCCGCCTGCACGGCGGACAGATCCTGCTCGATCGCGCTGGCGCTGGCGCGGGCGGTGGCCTGCGCCGCGGAGAGATTGGCGGTGCCCTGTGCGACGGTTGCCTGGAAGGTCGTTGGATCCAGAACCGCGAGGATCTGGCCCTTGGTCACCTTGGAGTTGTAGTCCACGTTCAGCGCCGCGATCGTCCCGGACACCTGCGTACCTACTTGCACCACGTCCACGGGGTTCACGGTGCCGGTCTCGCTCACGGTCGACGTGATGTCCGTGTACGCGACAGGCCGCGTCACATACTGCACCCCGTTGCGCCTCGTGGTCAGGCGCTGGTATCCCACGACGCCGGCGCCGACGATCAAGATGGCGATCAGCACGATCGCGGCGATGCGGCCTGCGCGGCCGAATGTCCCTGTCATTGTGTCCCTCCCAGCGCGCTGCTCTGAATCGGCAGCCCTTCGGCATGCAGCAACGTCGCCAACGCCGTCTGGTAGCTGTACACCGCGCTCACCGCGTTGACGTCGGCCTGCGCGGCGTTCGCTTCTGCGGTCGTCACGTTCAGAATCGTACCCACGCCCGCGCGGTACTGCCCTTGGGCGACCTGCAGCGCCGCGTCCGCCGCCGCGGCCGCCGTCGCGGTCGCGGTCAGGTTCGCAGCCGCCTGCACCGCGTTGAGGTACGCCTGGTAGGCGTCCTGTCGGACCGACAGCTGCGCTGCGCTGAGCGAGGCCTGGGCGCTCTGGAGCGTCGCCTGCGCCTGCTGGACCTCGGCCCGCCCCTTGCCGGAGTCATAGAGAGGAAGGCTGACGGTGCCGCCGAGCCCGTACCCCACGTTGTTGGTGAGGTTGGAGTTCGTGCTCGCCGGAGTGTAGGTGGTATTGATCGACAGGCTCATCTGCGGGCCGGCATTGACGCGGGCGAGGTCCAACCCGGACTGCGCCGACTGGACCTGGGCCTGCGCCTGCGCCACCTCCGGCCGGTTCGCCAGCGCCTGCTGTACGGCCGTGGCGCCACTGCCCGCCACCGCCGCCGGCGGCGCGGCGGGGGCCTGGACCTCGACCGCCCCGGCAACGTCCGCGGCGAGCAGCGCCTGCAGCGCCGCCTTGCTCGTGGCGATCTGAGCCTGGGCGCTCAAGAGGTTCACCTGCGCCTGCGCGACCTGGGATTGGACCTGGATGACGTCCGACTGCGCCGCCACCCCCGCCTTGACCTGCGCCTGGGTCTGCGCCAATTGGTCCTGGTTCTGCTTGAGCTGCGCCTGCCGAACGTCGGTCAGTTTCTCCGCGCTCAGCACGTTGAAGAAGGCGGTCGCGGTCTGGAGCGCAATGCTCTGCTGCGTCAACCGCAGCGCCGCCTCGGCGATCGCCACGCCGGCGGTCGCCGAGCCCACCTCGGCGCTCGTCCGTCCGCCGTCGAACAGCGGCACGCTGCCGACGAACGACACGGAGCCGGTTCCCTGCACGCTCGGGAGCACCTGGGCGACGCCGGTGGACGTCACCGTCGTGCCGGACGTCGTGCCGTAGTTTCCGCTTCCGTTCAGGGACACCGTCGGCTCCAGCCCCGTGCGGGCGATCGTGATGCCCTGCTGGGCAGCCGCCAGCGCTTGCTGCGCCGCCGTCACCTGTGGATTCTGCGCGAGCGCCTGCTGAATCGCTTGATCGAGCGTCAACGCCGGGCCCGCGGGCGCCGACGGCGCCTGTCCCTGCGCGGACGTCGGGCCGGCCGGCGCGGACGCCGCCAACGCGATGCCACCGGGCATGCCGGACCCCGCGGCCAGCAGCGCCGCGGTGAGAATGGAAACGAGCATTAGCCAGTTCATGCTCCCTCCTGTAGGCGCATCGGAAGCACGACCGTAAACGTGCTTCCGGCGCCCGGGGTGCTCTCCACGGTCACGCGACCGTGGTGCGCCTCGACGAGTGATTTCACGATCGCAAGCCCGAGGCCCATCCCGCCGCTGCTCCGGGTCCGCGACTGGTCCGTCCGATAGAAATGCTCGAAGATGTGCGGCAGGTCCCCCGCGCCGATGCCCTGCCCGGTATCCGCGACGGCCAGCCGGACGCCATCGTTCTCCCAGCGCAGGGTGATCCGCACGGTCCCCCCCCTCGGCGTGTACCGGAGCGCGTTGTCCACCAAGTTTTGCACGATCTGCCGGAGCCGGTCCGGGTCCGCCGTGACCGACAGCGTCTTCGGGGCGGCGAGCTCCACCGAGATTCCTCGATCATGGAACGACGGCGCGAACGCCTCGACCGCCTCCGAGACGAGCTCGGCCACGTCGACCGTCTCCGGGTGGAGCCGCAGCTGGCCCGCTTGCGCCAGCGAAAGGTCGCGGAGGTCCGTGATCAGCCGGCGCAACAGCAGGGTCTGACCGTGCAGGCCGGCGATGCGATCCGGCGTCGGCTCGATGACGCGGTCGAGCATCCCTTCCAACTGTCCTTGGATGACCGCGAGCGGCGTCCGCAGTTCGTGCGTGATCCCGGCAAACAACTGCCGGCGCTGTTCTGCGTCCTGAGCCAGTTGCACCGCCATCCGGTTGAACGCGCGCCCGAGATCCGCGACCTCGTCCCGGCCGGACACCGGAACCGTCGGCGCATCGTTTCCTGCGGCGATCGCCCGCGCCGCCCGGGTCAGATCGGTGACCGGCCGGGCGATCCGGCGCGCCAGCCACAGCGCCACGAGCACGCCGACACCGGCCGCGACGAGCGTGCCGCCCCAGATCGCTTCGCGGATCCGCGACTGAAACAGCCGTTCGCGGGAGCCGAATCGACCATGCCGCTCCGGCTCGGCCGTCTGCTGCGACGGCCCGGCCGGCCGCGTGCCGACGCTCGGGATATTCGCGGCCTGGTCGGGCCGTTGCTCGACGTACTGCCGAAACATCGTGCGCGACGTAACCGTCACGAACGTGGTGTTCAGCGCCGTGGTGAGCACGGCGATCACGACGAACGCGACGCTGAGCCTCGCGCGCAGGCTACGCACGATGGTCCTCTCCACCGGAGAACTTGTACCCCACTCCGTAGACCGTCAGCACATACCGCGGCGTACGAGGATCGGGCTCCACCTTACCGCGGAGGTTCTTGATGTGCGCGTCCACGGTGCGCTCGTACCCCTCGAACGCGTGTCCCTGCACGCGGTCGATCAGCTGCATGCGCGTGAACACCTGGTTGGGGTGACTGGCGAGCGTCTCGAGCAGTCGGAACTCCGTCGGCGTCAGCTCCAGGCGCCGCGCGCCGAGCGTGACCTCGTGCGCGCGCAGGTCGATCGTGAGATCCCCGGCATGAATCACGCTCGCGCCCTCCCGCACGCCGCGGCGCAGCACCGCCCGGACACGCGCCACCACTTCGCGAGGACTGAAGGGCTTCGTAATGTAATCGTCAGCGCCGAGCTCGAGCCCGAGCAACTTGTCCGTCTCTTCGTCGCGCGCCGTGAGCATGATGATCGGCGTCGTCCCCTCGGCACGAATTCGACGACACACTTCCCGACCGTCCACACGCGGCAGCATGAGGTCCAGTACCACCAGGTCGGGGTGCCCGCGCGCCACGGCCGACAGGGCGGCCTCGCCGTCGGCCGCTTGCTCCACGGTGAACCCGTCCCGCTGGAGGTACGACCGCAGCAGTTCTACGATCTGCGGCTCGTCGTCGACGACCAGGATGGTAGGCATCGCCCCGTCAACCGAGCGTGGCCAGTCGCTTGTGGTACTCGTCATCGGTGATCTCCCCGCGCGCGTACCGCTCCCGCAGCACCTGCGTGGCGGCGTCCGGGCGCGCCCACAACGTCCGCGCACCAATCGCCTTCCAGATCAGCACAAGGACGCTGACGATCAGCGCGACCCGCAGCAGCGCGAACAGCCCGGCGATCCAGAAGAACCGGAACCCGCCGCCCCCGGGGTACGTGAACCCGGGGCCGCCGGGGTGGATGGGCATCCGCACCTGCGCCAGCCCAGGCGCGGCCGCCGCGGCCAGCGCCGCGAGCACGATCCCAACCGCCAGGAGCCCGTAGAATGCGTATCCAGAGCCTCTCCGCATCGCCAATCCCTCCCGCTTTGATGCTACATTGATTCTACGCTTTTCAGTGTACGGACGGCGTACGAAGAAGTTGTGAATGGCGCATGAAAAGGTCGTGAAACGCGGCTGGAGCGCCTGCGGGGCCGCGCCGCGACCGCTAGCGGGGCGCGGCGGGATGCTTCCGGCGCGGCCGGCGCACGAGCTCGCCGCCGCAGTTGGGGCACACGTCCCCCATCGCGCCCGCGCAGACTGCGCAGAAAGTGCACTCGAAACTGCAGATGTACGCGTCCGCGTCGGGGGGCAGCGCGCGGCCGCACCGTTCGCACTTCCGCCGCATCTCCAGCGGCATCTAGAGCGGCGAGACCTCCATCGCGGCGTGCGGCGACGGAATGTGCCCCTGCTCGATCGCGATCAACACGTCGAGGAACGCGGTGGCGGTGTCGAGCGAGGTGAAACACGGCAGATGACGCTCGAACGCCGCGCGGCGCATCGCGAACCCGACGCGGCCCGGCGTGCGTCCCTGCGTCGGCGTGTTGATCACGAGCGCCACCGCGTGCTCGCGGATCAGCCGGAGCGCCGTGTGCGTCCCGCCGTTCTTGCTGACGTGGATCGCCCGGACGCCGTGTTGTTCTAGGAACTGCGCGGTGTCGTCCGTCGCGTACACGGCGAAGCCGAGGTCGACAAACCGCTGGATCAGCGGCAGCGCGGGCCCCTTGTCGCGATCGGCGATGCTCGCCAGCATCGCCCGCTCCTGCGGTATCACGACACCCGCGGCCACGAGCGCGCGATAGAGCGCGCCGGGCAGCGTGGTGTCCTGCCCCATCACCTCGCCGGTGGATGTCATCTCCGGACCGAGGAGCACATCGAGCTGGCCCAGCTTTTCGCTGCTGAACACCGGCGCCTTGACCGACACGCGGGACGGCGGCGGCAACACGGTGACCCCGGGGTACCCAAGGTCGGCGAGCGACGCGCCCAGCATCACGCGCACCGCGAGCGGCACCAGCGGCGCCCCGGCGGCTTTGCTCACAAACGGAATCGTCCGGCTGCTGCGGAGGTTCGCTTCCAGCACGTACGCGGTGCCGTCCTTGACGACGAACTGGATGTTGAGAAACCCCCGCACCCCGAGCGCGCGCGCGATCGCCACGGTGTGCGCGACGATCTGATCGGATATCTCCGGCGTGAGGCCGGGCGCGGGGAACACCGCGACGCTGTCCCCGGAGTGCACCCCAGCGCGTTCGATGTGCTGCATGATGCCCGGCAGGTACACGCCGTCGCCGTCGCTGATCGCGTCCACCTCGACCTCCATCCCCTCGAGGTACACGTCGATCAGCACCGGATGGTCGGTGTCCGCGTCGAACGCGTATTCCAGATATCGGACCAGCTCGTCCCGCGTCGCCACGATCTCCATCCCGCGCCCGCCGAGCACGTACGACGGCCGGACGAGCAGCGGATAACCGAGCCGGTCCGCCAACTCGACGCCGGCCTCCACGGACCGCACGGCATCCCCGGTGGGATGCGGGATCCCGAGCCGGCGCAGGAGCGCGCCGAACCTCCCGCGGTCCTCGGAGACGTCCAAACTGTCCACGGACGTCCCCAGCACCCGCACCCCCGCCTCCGCAAGCGGCGCGGCGAGATTGAGGCCGGTCTGACCGCCGACCTGGACGATCACGCCGTCGGCCCGCTCGGCCTCGACCACGTGGAGCACGTCCTCGAGCGTGAGCGGCTCCATGTACAATCGGCTCGCGACGTCGAAGTCGGTGCTCACCGTCTCCGGATTGTTGTTGATCAGCACGGCGTCCAGCCCCTCGGCGCGCAGCGCCTTCACCGCGTGCACGCTCGAATAGTCAAACTCGATGCCCTGTCCGATGCGAATCGGCCCGGATCCCAGTACGACGACGCGGGCGCGAGGACTCGGGGGGACCTCGCTCTCCTCCGCGTACGTGGAATAGAAGTACGGAGTTTGGGCGGGGAACTCCCCCGCGCACGTATCGACGACCTTGAACACCGGTCGCATCCCCGCGGCGTGGCGCGCGGCCCGCACGGCCGCGGCGTCCACCTCCCACACGCGCGCAATCGTCGGATCGGCGAGGCCGCACCGCTTCGCCGCCCGCAGCGTCCCGACATCGCGGTGCCTGCGCAGCCGCTCCTCCATCGCCACGATGTTGGCGATCTTCTGGATGAAGAACAGGTCGATACGCGACAGGTCGGCGATCTCCTGGGGCATCATCCCGCGCCGGAGCCCTTCGGCGACCGCAAACAGCCGCTCGTCGCACGGCTCGGCGATCCGCCGCCGGACGCCGTCGCGCGTCCAGGCCGCGGCCGCCGGGTAGGACAGCCCGTCCGCTTTCGCGTCGAGCGACCGCACCGCCTTGAGAAGCGCCTCCTCGACCGACCTTCCGATCGCCATCGCCTCACCGGTCGCCTGCATCTGGGTCCCGAGGCGGCGGTCCGCCTGCGGGAACTTGTCGAACGGCCATCGCGGTATCTTAACAACACAGTAGTCGAGGGCCGGCTCAAACGCGGCGGACGTCTGCCCAGTCACGGCGTTCCGGATCTCGTCGAGGCGACGCCCAAGCGCGATCTTCGCCGCGACCCGCGCGATCGGGTAACCGGTCGCCTTGCTCGCGAGCGCGCTGGACCGGCTGACGCGGGGGTTGACCTCGATCACGTAGTACTGCTCGCTGTCGGGGTCCTGCGCGAACTGGATGTTGCACCCGCCCTCGATCCCCAACCCGCGGATGATGCGGAGACTCGCGCTGCGGAGCCGCTGGTACTCGCGGTCGGTCAGCGTCTGGCTGGGCGCGATCACGACGCTGTCCCCCGTGTGGACGCCCATCGGATCGAGGTTCTCCATGTTACAGACCGTGATGCAGGTGTCTGCGCGGTCCCGCATCACCTCGTACTCGATCTCCTTCCAGCCCGCGACGGACCGCTCGATCAGCACCTGACCGATCCGGCTCACGGAGAGGCCGAGCGAAGCGATCTCGTCGAGCGCCCGCTGGTCGTGGGCGATCCCGCCGCCGGTTCCGCCAAGAGTGTACGCGGGGCGGACGACGACCGGGTATCCGATGTCCGCGGCGAACGCGCGGGCCTCTTCGACCGAGGTCGCGATCGTACTCGCGGGCACCGGCTCCCCGAACGCCAGCATCGCGTCCTTGAACTGCTGCCGATCCTCCGCCTGCTGGATCGCGCGCAGCGACGTCCCGAGCAGGCGAACCTGGTACCGCTCCAGCACACCGGCTTCGGCGAGCGCGACCGCGAGATTGAGACCGGTCTGCCCCCCGAGCGTGGCCAGGAGGCCCTGCGGGCGCTCCTTCGCGATCACGCGCTCCAGAAACTCCACCGTGAGCGGCTCGATGTACACGCGGTCCGCGGTCTCGACGTCGGTCATGATCGTGGCGGGGTTGCTGTTGACGAGCACCACTTCGACGCCCTCTTCCGAGAGCGACCGGCACGCCTGGCTGCCCGAGTAGTCGAACTCGGCGGCCTGCCCGATGACGATCGGGCCCGAGCCGATCACCAAGACCTTGCGGAGGTCTTCCCGCGACACCGGCGCTACCCGCCTCCGACCGCCGGCATCGTCGCGGGCGTCACGTGCTGGGACCGACCGGCGCCGACCATCTCCATCCACTGATCGAACAGGTAGGACGAGTCCAGCGGGCCGGGGCGCCCCTCCGGGTGGTATTGGATCGACACGATCGGCAGCCGCCGGTGGCGCAGCCCTTCGACCGTGCCGTCGTTCAGGTTGCGGTGGGTCACGACCATCTCCGCGGCGTCGAGCGACGCCTCGTCCACCGCGTAGCCGTGGTTCTGAGTCGTGACGTAGACGCGCCCGTTGTCGAGGTCCTTGACGGGGTGGTTGCCGCCGCGGTGGCCGTACGGCAGCTTGAACGTCTCGGCGCCGGCGGCGCGCCCGACGATCTGATGGCCGAGGCAGATCCCGAACAACGGAAGCCGCTCCCACAAGGCCCGGACCTGGGCGACCTGATGCGACAACCGGCGCGGGTCGCCCGGCCCCGGTGAGAGCACGACCCCCGCGGGTTCGTGCGAGAGCACCTCGTCCGCGGCGGCCCGATGCGGAAGCACCCACACGTCGCACCGCCGTTGCCGCAGGGCGTCGACGATCCCTCGCTTGACCCCGCAGTCGATCACCGCGATCCGCGGGCCCGGTCCTGGATAATGGATCGGCGTCTCCGCGGATACTTGGGCGACCAGATCGAGCGTGCCGATCTCGGGCACCGCCCGGGCCTGTTCGACCAGCGCCTCGTCGGAGACGCTCTCGGTTGAGATGACGCCGCGTTTGAGCCCGTCCGCGCGTAGGTGACGCACCAGACGGCGGGTATCGACGTCTGCGATGCCCACGACGCCCCACTGCGCCAGCGACGCGGCCAGCGTCCGCTCCGCCTGCCAGTGATGCGGCAGGTCCGCGCACTCGCCGACGACAAAGCCGTCGACGTGCGGCCGACCGGACTCCCATGCCTCGCCGCTGACCCCGTAGTTGCCGATGAGCGGATAGGTCATCGTCACGATCTGTCCCCGGTACGATGGATCGGACAGCACCTCCTCGTACCCGGTCATCACCGTCGTGAACACGACCTCGCCCCCGGCCGATCCCTGCACGCCGATCCCCCGGCCGGCGAACACCGTTCCGTCTTCAAGCGCCAACCGCGCCCGCATCGCGTCCCTCCTGAGCCCTCAGCCCGGCATGCATAATTATACATGAAGCGGTCATAAAAATGCAACGCTCCTCCTCCCTCAGGACGCCCCCGCCGGCAGCGCCGGGCGGGGCGGATCTCGGATCGTCGAGGACGGGACCGCGCGGACAAGAAAAACGGGAGCCCGAGAGGACTCCCACACATGCGTTCACCAGCAACCGGCGCACCATCGATCCCTCCCGGAGATCGTTAATGGTCCGCGTTCTCCGTCCGATTATACATGGACCGGTCGGCAAGTTGCAAGGACGCGCGGGGCACGCCTGCCGGAGGCGGCGCGGGATCGTTACGCGGTCGGCCGCCGGGCCCGCACGGGCGTCGCTTCCAGCACCACGGCACGCCACTCGCCCTCGGCGAGCGTCCGGCGGTGCAGGAACCCCGCCGCGCTGGCGGCGCGCAGCACGTCCCGCACACGGTCGGCGATGATGCCCGATCCGATGCATACACCGCCCGCGACCAGGCGGCGCCTTGCGGCGGCCAGCATCGGGATGATGACGTCGGCGACGATGTTCGCCGCGATGACGTCGGCCACACCCGGGGCGCCGTCGAGTCCGTCCCCCCGGACGACGCGCACGCGACCGGCGACACCGTTCCGGCGCACGTTCTCGCGGGCGACCGCGACGGCGACCGGATCGCTGTCCACCGCCCATACGCGCCGGGCTCCGAGCCGGGCGGCGGCGATCGCGAGAATTCCGGACCCGGTCCCGACGTCGAACACGATCGATGCCCCGCCACCCCGAGGCGGCGCGACCGCCTTGGGCAGCGCGCGCAGGCACAACCGTGTCGACGGGTGGAGGCCGGTTCCGAACGCCATCCCGGGATCGATCTCGATCGCGACGCAGCCGGCGGGCGCCGGCGTGCGCACCCACGAGGGACGCACGAACAGACGGCCGACGCGAACCGGCTGGATGTGCCGCCTCCACGCCGTAGCCCATCGGCGCGCGCCCACCCGTCGGTGGGTGATCCGGACGGGCCCGGGATCGAGTCCGAACGCCTGCACCCCAATGAGACGAGCGCGGAGCCCACGGAGCGTCACGGGCAGCAGCCGGGACGGCGGCAGATAGCAGCGGAAACGGCGGCGGGCCTGCGGGCGCGGTTCCTCGACCAGCCCGCCGGGCCGTAACTCCTCGAGGATGGCAATCGCCGCCTCCGAGGCCTCGACGGAAACGTCGACCGTGATCTCAACCCAGGTTCGCCCGGCGGCGCGGGGCGTGCGACGAGCGACGGCACGGGCCGGTGCGCGCCGGGGGGCGACCGTCACACGAGGTAGGCGCGCATCTTCTCGAGAAGACTCTTTCGGGCGGGCTTGATCTGTTCGCCGCGCAGCTTCGCAAACTGCGCGAGGAGCTTGACCTGCTCTTTCGTCAGTTCCTCCGGAATCGACACGGCGACGTGCACGACCAGGTCGCCGTGCCCGCCGTGCAGCCCCGGCATCCCTTTCCCCTTGAGCACCAGCGTGGCGCCCGGTTGCACGCCCGGCGTCACGGTGAGCGGGGCCGCTCCGTCCAGCGTCCGCACCTCGATCTCCGCTCCGAGCGCCGCCTGGATCATGGAGATCCCAATGTGGCAGTGCAGGTCGTGTCCCTCGCGGGAGAACACCGGGTGCGCGGTGATCGTCAGATCCGCGTACAGATCGCCGCGGGCGCCGCCGCGCATCCCCGCCTCACCTTCGCCCTGAAGGCGAAGCCGCGTCCCGTCGTCCACGCCGGCCGGGACCTCCACGGTGATCTCGCGTTGGACCATGGCCCGCCCGGTGCCCCGGCAGTCCCGGCAGGGACGTCGAACAATGCGTCCCGCGCCGTGGCACTGAGGACAGGTCGCGATCTGCGCAAACTGCCCGAACGGGGTCCGCCGGCTGTACCGCACCTGCCCCGCCCCCTTGCATCCGGGACACGGTTCCGCCGCGCTGCCTTTCTCCGCGCCGGTGCCGAAGCACGCCGCGCACGTTTCCTCGCGGGTGATCGTGATCCGTTTCTCGGCGCCCCGCGCGGCTTCTTCCAGCGAGATCTTCAACGTCACGCGCAGGTCGCTGCCGCGCTCGGGTCCCTGTCCGCCGCCCTCCTTCGCGCGCTGCTGCCCGAAGAACATGTCGAAGATATCGTCGAACGGCGTACCCCCAAACGGGGCGAATGCGCCCCCGTTCACCCCGCCGCGGTCGTACTGCGCCCGGCGTTCCGCGTCGCCCAGCACTTGATAGGCTTCGTTGATCAGCTTGAAGCGCTCGTCCGCTTGGGGGTCGCGGTTCACGTCGGGATGGTGCTCGCGGGCGAGTTGCCGGAACGCCCGCTTGATCTCGTCCTGAGTCGCGGTACGGGGAACGCCGAGGATCTCGTAGTAGTCGTTGCGTGCCATCGCGCGGCTAGAACTGCTCCAAGGTATCGCCCAGACTGTCAGCGAGGAAGCGGACGAGGCTGATCACCCGGCCATACCGCATCCGGGTCGGCCCGACGATGCCGAGCACCCCGGCCGGCCGATCGGCGACGTAGTAGGTCGCCGCGACGACGGCGCAATCCTTCATCTCGTCCCTCCGGTTTTCTGCGCCGATCGTGACGCGCACCCCCCGCTCCCCGGCGTCGTCGCCGAGCAACTCCGCCGCGGCCTCGCCCTGTTCGAGCACGGAGAGCACGGGCTGGGCGCGTCGGGCATCCTGAAACTCCGGTTGCTTGAGAATGTTGGCCTGCCCCTCAGTGTGCACACGCGCCGGGGAACGCTCGATGCGCTCGCGGAGGAGACGGCCGATCTGGTCGAGCACGCGCTGGTAGTGCGCCGCCTCGCCGATCACGGTCGCGAGCACCCGGTCCGTCAGGTCGCTCAACGGCCGGCCGGCGATCCGCCGGCTGATCTCCTGCGACAACCGGTCGCACTCCTCGGCGCTGACGGACTGCTCGAACTCGACCGTCTTGCCCTCGAACACCTCGGCGTCAGTCATGATCACCGCCATCGCGCGCCGCGGCGTCAGCGGGATCAGATGCAGGTGGCGTACCACCTGCTGGGGGAGCTTCGGGGAGGACACCACGGACGCGCACTCGGTGATGACCGCCAGCGCGCGCGCAGCCTGTTCGACGGCCTGGTCGAACTCCGTCGCCGCCAGGGTTCGCCGGATCCTCAGGCGCTCGGAGGCAGACACCTGTTCCTCGGCGATCATCGAATCGACGTACACGCGGTAGCCTTGGTCGGTCGGTACCCGCCCGGCGGAGTGATGCGGTTGGTGGAGATACCCCAGTTCCTCGAGCGCCGCCATCTCGTTGCGCACGGTGGCCGAGCTGATCTCCAGCCCATGCCGCTGCCGCGCCGCCTCACTGCCCACCGGCTCGGCCGTGACGATGTAGTCGTCGATGACCACCCTCAGGATCTGGCGCCGTCGCCCCTCAAGCTGCCCCATCGGCGGGACTCTCCCGATTAGCACTCCCCTCGGCCGAGTGCTAAGCCCTGTCTCAAAGCAGACTACCACCTGTTCGGTATGATGACAAGTCCCGGTGTCAGGCACGGCCTCCCCGGCCGAACGCCCGCAGCAATTCGAGCTCCTCGACGCCCAGGACGGCGCACACCGCCAGGTAGACGGCCCCGCCGGCCAGCAGCGCCGCGCCCAACTGCACGAGGGCCCCCGAAAGGTGCTGGGTGCTCACCGCGCCTCCCACGACGCGCAGCGTGACCACCATTACCGCGGCGAGCGCCGCCGCCGCGATCGTGGTCCGGACCGCCGTGACAAGGATCTCTCGGCCGCCGAGCCCGCCGAGACGCCCGCGCAGCAGCCACAGCAGCACGGCGACGTTCGCGGCCGCGACGCCCGAGGTGCAGAGCGAGATCCCGACAAACCCGAACCGCCGCATCAGCACGAAGTTGCCGATCGCGTTCAGCGCAATCATAAACAGGCCGACCCGCACCGGCGTCCGCATGTCGTGCAGCGCGTAGTAAGTGCGCGTCACGATGTAGTAGGCGGCGTACGGTACCGTGCCCACGGCGAAGGCCACGAGCGCGGCGGCGACGGCCTGCGTCGCGGCGGGTTGAAACACCCCGCGCTCGAAGATCACGCGCACCATCAAGTGACTCGCGGTAAAGATCGCCGCCATCACCGGCATCATCGTGAAGAACACGCCGCGCAGGCCGAGCGACGTCGTCTCTCGGAGCGCGGTGTGTCCGCTGCCCGCGGCGTGCCGCGCCATTGTCGGGAATAACGCGGTGGCGAGCGAGAGCGCGAAGATCGCGACCGGCGCCTGGATGAGCTGGAACGCGTAGTCGAGCACCGCGACGTAGTCGACCCCGGGGGTGCCGCGCAGGAACGACGCGAAGAAGCGGTTCACATTGGCGTTGATCTCGATCACGGCCAACCCCAGCATCGCCGGCAGCGCGAGACGTCCCATCTCACGGATCACGGGATGCGCCAGGTCGATCTTGGGGCTCCATCGAAGCCCCGCGGCCCGGGCCGCGGGCAGCTGCACCACAAACTGCGCGATCCAGCCCGCGAGGAAACTGAAGGCGATCCCGAGGACCCCGATTCGCGGAGCGAGCACGAGCACGCCGCCAATGATGACGAGGTTGAACACCGTGGGCGCGAGCGCGGGCACGCCGAACTGCCGATGGACGTTGAGGTATCCGGTCGCGAAGGCGGACAGCGCCAGGAACACCATGGACACGAACATCACGCGGGTCAGCCCGATCGCCTGCGTGAGCACCGAGGGGTTCGTGGTCAAATATCCCGGCGCCGCGATGGGCACGAGCACGGGCGCGGCCAGCACCCCGACGACGACCATGAGCAACCCGATCACGATCACCAAGTTGAACGTGCTCGTGACGACGCGGTCGGTCTCCTCCGCGTCCCCCCGCATCAACACCCGGGTGATCGTGGGAATAAACACGATGCTGAGGGTCCCGCCGAGAAATAGCCGCTGGACGAAGAACGGTAACGAATACGCGATCACGAACGCGGATTTCACTGACGTGGCGCCGAACATCGCCGCGATCACGACGTCACGAACGAGGCCGAGCACCCGGCTCGCGATCGTGCCGGCAGCGATCAGACTGGCCGCCCGAGCCAACCCGCCCGACGCCGCCGGGCGGCGGGCGGCGGTCAGGTCGACTTCTCCGCTAGCCATGTCGCCGTTCATTATAGCACAGGCGCGCCGGGCGCCCGGCGAGACGGCGGAGGTCCGCGATCGGTTGAACCGCCCGAGCGGCGTATGCTACAATGAGCGTCGTTTGCTCCAGCCGCTCCGCGTGGCGAGCGCGGTCCGCCGCACCGGATCACGCGCGGCCCGGGCTGACGCGGCGGCGCGAGCAAGACCGACGGAGGTGTCAGGGTGGCAAAACGGACGAAGTCCGGCCTGAAGCGGAAGCGGCAGGCCGCCGTGCGCACGGCGCGGAACCAGGCCGTGCGCTCTCAGCTCAAGACGCTGGTGAAAAAGGCCCGCGAGGTTGGGGCCACGAGCACCGACGACCTTCGCGCGGCGCTTCGCGCGCTCGACGCAGCCGCACGCAAGGGCGTCGTCCACCGAAACGCCGCCGCGCGCAAGAAGTCTCGATTGATGAAGCGGGTCGCCCGCGCCGGCGCGCCGGCATAGGTCCTCGCCGCCACACCCGCGCGGGGATCGCTCACCGACGCCCCGCCCCCTGCTCGAGCGGCCCAGGCGCGCAGAGGCGGACGATGAGGGTCTCGAGCGCAAGCCGCGGCGCCACCGCGCCGGTCTTGATCATCCCGTCGACCTCGAGCAAGGTGCTCAGCATCTCTCCCGCGTCCAGCCGTCCGAACGCCGAGACCTGCTCCCGGTAACGTTCGTATAACCAGGCCCGGTTGCCGAGGACGTCACGCCGCTCAATGGGCGTCGCGCGCCGCTCCATGAGCGTCTTGGTGCGGAGGAGCATCCGGAGCTGATCCTCCAGCATGTACAGGATGCGCACCGGTGGCTCCCCCATCGTGATCACCGTCTGCAGCAGGTCCAGCGCGCGGCCCGCCCTTCGGCGCCCGACCGCGTCCATCAGTTCAAACACGGTGGCTTCGGCCACGTGGCTCGCGACCGCCCGCACGTCTTCGAGCGTGATCTCTTTGCGCTCGCCCACATATGCGGCGAGCTTCGCGACCTCGAGACCGAGTTCGCGAAGACCGCTGCCGACGAACAGCACGAGCGCGCGCGCCGCATCCGGCGCGATCGTCTTTCCCTCGCGCTGCGCTCGAGCGCGAACCCACGGCGGAAGCGCCTCGGGATCGAGCCGGCCGCACGGGATCACCCTGCCAACCCGCTGGACGACACCGTAGAGCCGGCGCCGCCGGTCGAGAGCATCCGCGACCAGCACCAACGACGACGACGGCGGCGCGGGCTCGAGGTACGAGGCGAGCGCGTCCTGATCCGCAGGGCGCAGGACGCCCGCCTGTCGGACGACGACGACGCGCCTGGGGCCGAAGAACGGCAGCGTTTCGCACCGGGTGATGATCGCTTGAACCGGCGTCTCGCCCGCGTCGAGGACGTCCACGTTGAGCGCGCGCTGGTCGGCCGGCACCCACTCGTCGAGTAGCGTCCGGAGCGCTTCCTCGGCGCGCACGTCCTCGTCGCCCAGCAGCAGCACAACGTGTGGCGTCCGACCCGCGGGGCCGCTCGTCGCCGCCGGGGAGGCGACGCGCGCAGCGCCGCGGCCGCGGACCCCGGCGGCTCGCGGTGGCCGCGACGCGCTCATAGGGGCGCGCCCGCTCCCCGACGCCGTCCGTGACCCCCACGATACGAAGCCGACCTAGGATCGCGGTAGATGCGGTTCGCGAGGAGGCGCCCGTGCGCGTTGCGCTGATCGCCGTCACACTGGCCGCCGCGCTGCTCGCGCCGGCGGTCGCGGCCCCGCTGCCGAGTCTGCTGCCCACGGGGACGTTCGAGATCGTTCCCGGCGACTCGTCGGCCGCGTTCTTCGTCCCGGACAACCGCGGGGGGTTTTCGGGGAAGACCACCCGGGTCTCGGGGCGTGTAGTCGTCATGCAGGCGGGCGACGCCTACGTCGCGCAAGTGGCCGCGACGATCGATGCCGGCGACCTGACCACGCGCGTCGGGCTCCGCGACGCCGCGATGCGCTCGACCTATCTGCGCACCGACCGGTTTCCCGTGATTGCGTTCGCGGGCACCGCATCGGCCCGCCCCGGGCTGGCCCTCAGACCGTTCCCCGCCGCCGTCCGAGGGCGGCTCACGCTCCGCGACGTAACCCGCGAGGAACAGTTCTCGGCAACCGTGTCCGCGCTGTCCCATCAATACCTCGCCGACGTCACGACCTCGATCAACATGGCCGATTACGGCATCCCCTACCCGCGCGCGTTCATCTTCGTCGCGCGCGATCCCGTCACCATTACGCTGCACATCGTCGCGCGACAACCCTGACCGTCGTCTTGTCGAGCGTCGGCTGGGGCTCGCGACGCACACGGCGCGCGCTACGGCGCCGCCGGCGCGTCGTCGTGTCGGCGCGACGCGATCTCGTCGACGACGCGGGCCACGAACGCCGTCAGCGCGTGGCTGCCCTCGTCGCCCCGGGCGCGGCTGCGCACCGACACGGCCGCGTCGCGCTCCTCACGGTCGCCGACGATCAGCATGTATGGCACCTTCATGAGCTGGGCCTCCCGGATCTTGTGGCCGGTACGCTCGCTGCTGGCGTCGACCTCGACGCGGACGTCGTGCGCGCCGAGCGCCTCCCGCACGCGTTCGGCGTAGGCGCGATGGCGGTCGGCGATCGGCAGGACGCGCACCTGTTCCGGCGCGAGCCACAGCGGGAACGCGCCCGCGTACTGTTCGATCAAGAACGCCATCATCCGCTCAAGCGTGCTGATCACCCCGCGGTGGATCATCACGGGCCGGTGCGGTTGGCTGTCCTCCCCGATGTACTCCAGGCCGAAACGTTCCGGCAGGTAGAAATCGATCTGCACGGTGGAGATCGTCTCGTCCTTGCCGAGCACGTTCGGGACCTGCACGTCCAGTTTGGGGCCGTAGAACGACGCCTCGCCGGGCGCCTCCTGATACTCGAGCTCGAGACGCCGCATGGCCTCGCGCAGCTGCGCTTCGGCCAGCGTCCACATCTCGTCGTTCTGCACGAACTTCGTCCGGTCCCGGGGGTCGCGCAGCGAGAGCCGATACCAGAATCCCCGGAGCGAGAGGTCCCGATACGCCTGCTGGATCAACCGGACGACCGCCACGAACTCGTCGGTCAGCTGGTCCGGCCGGCAGAAGATGTGCGCGTCGTTGAGGGTCATCGCGCGCACCCGGGCCAGCCCGGACAACACCCCCGACCGCTCGTATCGGTACATGGTGCCGAGCTCGGCGATCCGCACGGGCAGTTCGCGGTAGCTGTGCTGCCCGTGCTTGTAGATCATGATGTGGTGCGGACAGTTCATCGGGCGCAGCACGAGCTGCTCGTCGTCCACCTTCATCGGCGGGTACATGTTCTCCCGATAGTGGTCCCAGTGCCCGCTCATCTTGTAGAGCTCGATGCTCGCGAGATCGGGCGTGTGGACGTGCTGGTACCCGAGGCGCATCTCCAGATCGGTGATGTACCGATCCAGGAGCCGCCGCACCGTCGCCCCGCGCGGCAGCCACAGCGGCAAGCCCTGCCCGACTTCCTCGACGGCGGCAAAGAGCCCGAGCTCGCGCCCGAGCTTGCGGTGGTCGCGGCGCTTCGCCTCCTCGAGCCGCTCCAAGTAGGCGTCGAGCTCGGCCTGCGCCGGAAACGAGATGCCGTAGATCCGCTGGAGCATCTCCCGGTGCTCGTCGCCGCGCCAGTAGGCGCCGGACGTGCTGAGCAGCTTCACCGCCTTGATGCGCCCCGTCGACAGCAGGTGCGGGCCCCGGCACATATCCTGAAACCCGTCCTGACGATAGAAGCTCACGGGGTCGTCAGGGATGCCCTCGAGCAGCTCGACCTTGTATCGCTCGCCGGCGTCGGTGAACAGCCGCAGCGCCTCGGCGCGCGGCACGGACAGCCGCTCGATCCGTTCGTCGCGCGCAGCGAGCTCGCGCATGCGCGCCTCGATGCGCGCGAGATCGTCCGGCGTAAACGGCCGGCCGATGTCGAAGTCGTAGTAGAACCCGTCCTCGATCGCCGGCCCAATCGCCAGCTTCGCCTGCGGGAACAGCTCCCGCACCGCCTGCGCCAGCAGGTGCGCCGTGCTGTGCCAGTAGATGGTTCTCCCGGCCGGGTCGGCGAACGTGAGCCACTCCACTGCGGCGTCGGCGTCGACGAGCGACGCAAGGTCGCGCTCGACGCCGTTGACCCGGGCCGCCAGCGCGTCCCGAGCCCCCTGGTCGCGCGCCACAGTCGCGAGGGGCGTGCCGCGCGGATACGCCTTCGCGCTACCGCCAGGGAACCGTATCGTGACCTGCGGGTCCATCCTCGTCCCTCCTCGGAATAAAGAGAAATCACCCCCGTCCGTTGGGACGGAGGCGATCCGCGGTTCCACCCACACTTCTCCCGCGGGTCGGCCGCAATGGTCGCCGGCCCTTCCCACGAGAACTCTCAGCGCGCGCTCACGGGCACACCCGGCGGGCTTCGCGTTGTGACCTCGCCCGCGGCTCAGGGGGGGTGTTCCGCCGCCGGCCGGGCGGGACTCTCAGCCTGGATCCCGCCTCTCTTCCGGCCGTCGACCGGCGTACTCGTCCCCGTCATTACCTTGTCGCCACCGGTGCCGGCGAGCGGCCCCGATGGCGAATGCCATGCGACGATTATAGCACGTCCGGCGGGCGCCGGAACGGCCCCGTGACGGGGGGTAGTGTCAAGTCTTTTGTGTAAATTCCCGTGAGGGAGAGCGTCTCGCCTGGCGTCTGTTCGTAGCCTGGAAGATCGCATAAACAATGCGCTCGCAACTGGCGACGTTGGTGAAGCACGTCATCGGACGCGTGCGGCGG